>JAGRFO010000279.1 GCA_020446005.1 Rhodocyclaceae bacterium
CGCGGGTGAACACCTGCACCGTGGCGGCGGGCTGGGCGAGCAAGCGGTCGGCGTCACAGCGCACGATGCCGCCGGCCACCTGCAGCGCGGCGCAGCCCTTGAGCCAGGCCGGGCTGCCCGGCGGCAGTGCGGGCGTTGCCGCCGGCGGCACGACGACCGCCGGCGTCGGCTCCGACACACGCGGACGGGGGCGAGGCGTCGCTTTGGGCGCCGATCCGGCTGCCGGGGTGTCGGTCTGTTCGGCCGTCTCGTCAGCGGACGGCGCAGGAAGCTTGGCTTTCACCGCGTCGACGGCGTCCTTCATGGCCGCACAACCGCAGAGGGCGGTCACAACGGCCAACACGATCAGCGAACGAAGCCGGGGCAGGCGGCACATGGGCATAGCTTCCATCTGGACTCTGGCAGTTTCAACGGCGCGGGGGCGGACAGGTTGAGCGCGGCCTGCCCGCCAGCGGATGTCAGCGCGGCGTCTCGCCCGCCACGCGCCGCACCCACTCGGCAAAAGCGCTGACCTCGGCGCGCATCGGCCCCGGCGCCGGCAGCAGCCAGAAACCGCGCCCCTCGACCGCCCGGCGATTGACGCCCACCGGCACCAGGCGGCCTTCGCGCAGCATCGGCGCCATCATCTCCATCCGCCCGATCGCCAGCCCTTGCCCCGAAGCGGCGGCATGGATGAGCTGGTCGTAATGCGAAAAACGCAGGCGACTGCGCGGGCGGATGTCCTCCAGCCCGACCGCCGCCAGCCACGGCGACCAGTTGAGCCAGGGGAAACCGACGTCGTCGAGGTCGAGCAACACCTGCTGCGCCAAAGTGTCGGCGTCGAGCACCAGATCGGCCCCCAGCGAGGGATGCGCCACCGGGGCCAGGGTTTCGCCAAACAGCCGCCAGCCCCCCGGCGGGGCGTCACGGTCGGCGCAGTAGCGTAGCGCCAGATCGATGTCGCCCTCGGTGAGGTCGATGATCCGGTTGGTGGTCGAGATGCGCACGTCGATGTCGGGATGCGCGCCCTGGAAGTCGCGCAGTTGCGGCACCAGCCACAGCGCCGAGATGCCGACGCTGGCGCTGACCGTCACCGTCGGCCGCTCCGGCACGCGCAGCCGGGCCGCCAGCCGGCCGTATTCGCCCAGCCACAGTTCGGCCGCCTCGCGCAGCCGGCGGCCGGCGTCGGTCAGCTCCAGACTGCGCGTACGCCGCACGAACAACGCCACCCCGAGCGCGGCCTCCAGACTTTGCACCTGACGCGAAATGGCCGACTGACTGAGGCACAGCTCGTCGGCCGCGAGGGTGAAGGACAAATGCCGGGCGGCGGCAAGAAAGCCGCGCAGCGGGTCCAACGGGGGAAGACGAAGAAGTGCGCTATCCATGCATTAAACGCATCCATGCAATGCAAATTGACCGTTTGTGATCAGCCTAGTGGATGTCGATACTGCCATCAAGCCCGGTCGACTGTTCGACGGGTGGACTCAACCGGAGGAATTCGCCATGAATGCGCAAGAAACATGCACCCCCCTTTCCCTTGCGGCTCGCCAATCGATCATGATCAAAAATGGCGCGGGACTGGAAATCCGCGCGATGTCCGGTTGCGTCTGGATCACCCAGTACGGCGACGCCCGCGATGTGGTCCTCTCGCCGGGGCAATCGGTGCAGCTCGACCTGCCGACGACCACCGTGCTGAGCACCGGCAAAGGCGCCGAAGTGGCGCTGATCCGGCGCGCGGCGCGACCCGCCGCACGACCGCTGTGGCGGCGTCTGGCGAGCCTCTTCGACCCGCGCGGGAGCAGCGGCGCAGGGCGCGCGCTGGCGGGCCGCATCCCCGGCCAGCGGGTGATCCACTGCTGAACCCATCCACGGCACGCGACGGTCACCGTCGCGTGCCATACTGCCCGGACGGTGCGCCTCGCCGGCACGCCGACCTGACCGAGGAGCCCGCATGAACGCCGTACCCACCGTCGACATGTGGTTCGAGTTCGCCAGCTCGTATTCCTATCTGGCGGTGATGCGTGCCGAAGCCGCGGCGCGTGATGCCGGCGTGGCGCTGCGCTGGCGGCCCTTCCTGCTCGGGCCGGTGTTCATGAGCCTGGGCTGGAACGATTCGCCCTTCAACATCTACCCGCCCAAGGGGCGCTACATGTGGCGCGACATGGCGCGGCTGGCGCGCAAATACGAGATCCCCTTCCGCCTTCCCAGCCAGTTTCCGCGCAACGGCCTGCTCGCCGCGCGGGTGGCTTGCCTGGGGCAGGACGAGGCGTGGATCGGCCGCTTTGCGCGCGCGGTGATGCAGGCCAACTTCGGCGAGGACCGCGACATCGGCGAGCGAGCGGTGATTGCCGACCTCCTCACCCGGCTCGACCTGCCGGCAGAGGCGCTGCTGGCCGCGGCGACCACCGACACGGCCAAGGCCGCGCTGCGCCGGCAAACCGAGGAAGCCACCACGCGCGGCTTGTTCGGCGCGCCGAGCTTCGTCGTCGGCGATGAGCTGTTCTGGGGCAACGACCGGCTGGAGGATGCGCTGGCGTGGGCGACCGCCCCGGCCTAGCGGAACGCCGGCGGGGCGCCCTCGGCACTGTCCTCTGCGGCCTCTGCGTCCTCGGCGGGCATCGGTGAATCCTCCGGCAAGGCCGCTTCGGCCGGCGTCTCTGGCGCAGCGTCGGCGCAATCGATTTCCGCCTCATCGCCCGGCTGATCTGCTGCCACCACCGGCCCCAGCGCCTGCTGCGGGGTCGGGTCGAGCACCTCGCGCGCGTGCTTGAGCAGGGCCCGCTCGGCGGGCGGCAGGTCGGGCAGGGCGTTGAAGTCTTCCATGTAGACGTCGAGCCCGTCGACGACATTGAAGTGCGGCTGCGCGAACAACTGGCGCATGGCCTGGCGCTTGAGCGCTTCGGGCACCTTGGCGCGCAGGAAACCGCTGAAATCGTCGGCCAGCGAGAGCGTCGCGGGGTCGGGCAGCGGCGGCTCGTCGGCCACCGCCACGGGCGCGGGCGCGACCGGCGGGGCGGGCTCGGGCGGCGTCTCGGCACGCGCCACCGCCTGCTTGCGACGCGACCAGCGGCGCAGGAAGTCGCTCGGCTCGGCGGCCGGTTCGACCGCATCGGCGGGCGGACGCGGCGGATCAGTGTCCCGGGCGGTCACGGTGATCTCCGGTTCTGGCGTAGCGCTTGCCGCGCTTCTTTTGCGGCGGGCTGTAGTTGCTGCGTGCGAAGGCTTCGATTGCGCCAGCCCAGCCCGCCGGCAGGGGCAGGCGCTCGACACTCTCGCCCGAATCCATCCAGCGCGAGGCTTCGTAGAAATTGGCGCTGACCTCGACCACCGTCGGCGGACCGTCGGGATCGGCGTCGTCGGCCGGGCGGAGCATGAAGAACAGCGAGGGCTCGTCGGCGGCCACGTTCATCAGATAGCCCTCGGCTTCGTCGCCGTGGAGGAGCAGGCTGAGGCCCGAGACCACCACCTGATCGGCGTTGGCCGGCGGCGGCACCGCGCCAAGGCTGAGGCCGACCAGCGCCCAGCGGTGGGAGACCCAGGGGTTGCCCTCGATCGCCTGACGCACCAGACACACCGACAACTGCATCGCGTTTGTTTTTTCCATGGTCCTTCGCGCTTCCCCGCCGGCCTGATCCGGCTATCCGGGCTAAGATACGCCTTCCATCATCCTGCGTGTCTGCGATTGGTGCAGACCCCGCCTCGACGCCCCGTCACCATGCGCGCTGACACCGACGCCATATTCAACATTCCGCTGGGCGACGCGCCGGACGCACCGCAGCTGTCGCTGACCCGCGCGCGCCGCCCGGCCACCGCCGGTGCGACCGTGATCGACCACGACGGCCAGTCGCGCGATGTCGAGGTCCCCGGCGAACACGCGCTGACGGTGTACCTCGACAAGCAGGAAATCGTCACCCTGATGACCCTCGGCCAGGCACCGGAAGCGCTGATCATGGGCTATCTGCGCAACCAGCGGCTGGTCGAATCGCTGACCGACCTGCGCAGCGTGCACGTCGACTGGAGCACCGGCGCGTGCGCGGTGCACACCCGCGGCGGGGTCGACGTCACCGGCCGCATGCGCCGCCGCACGGTGACCACCGGCTGCGGTCAGGGCACCATGTTCGGCGACTGGCTCGACGAGCTTCAGCCGCTGCACAGCGACGCCACCCTCGGCGTCGACACGCTGGATGCGGCGCTGGCGCGCATCGTGGCGCTCGACACGGTCTACAAGCGCTCCGGCTCGGTGCA
>JAGRFO010000280.1 GCA_020446005.1 Rhodocyclaceae bacterium
CGTATGCAGCTTGGGAAGCTGCCGTTCTACCATTGAACTACACCCGCCCGGGTGAGATCGTCGCGATCGCGACAGCGCGGATTGTAGCCGCGGCGGCGGGGCTTTGGCAATTTCCCGGGGCGGGAGGCCCGCAGGGTGCGTGCTACAATCGCGCGGTGTTTTTCGAGCGATGCAGACCCGCCGCATGTCCATGATTGAAGTGTTCATCAACGGTCAGGCCGAACGCCTGGCCGATCCGGCGTCGGTGGCCGAATTGCTGGCCGGCAAGGGGCTGGCGGGCAAGCGGGTGGCGGTGGAGCGCAATGGCCAGATCGTGCCGCGTGGCGAGCATGCGAGTACCGCACTGGCGTCGGGCGATCGGCTCGAAATCGTGGTCGCGGTCGGTGGCGGCTGAGCGGGCGACACTTCTCTTCCTCAATACGGTGGTGCATATCTGATGACTGATTCCCTCGTCATTGCCGGCAAGTCCTATGCCTCGCGCCTGCTGGTGGGCACGGGCAAGTACAAGGATTTCGATGAAACGCGCCGCGCGATCGAGGCCAGCGGGGCGCAGATCGTCACCGTGGCGATCCGCCGCACCAACATCGGTCAGGACGCTGGCGCGCCCAATCTGCTCGACGTGCTGCCGCCCGAGCAATTCACCATCCTGCCCAACACCGCCGGCTGCTACAGCGCGGACGACGCGGTGCGCACGCTGCGCCTGGCGCGGGAGCTGCTCGACGGCCACGCGCTGGTCAAGCTCGAAGTGCTGGGCGATTCGACCACCCTGTTCCCCAACATGCCCGAAACCCTCAAGGCCGCCGAGACGCTGGTCAAGGAGGGCTTCGAGGTGATGGTGTACTGCGCCGATGATCCGATTCAGGCCAAGATGCTCGAAGAGATCGGTTGCGTGGCGATCATGCCGCTGGCCAGCCTGATCGGCTCGGGGATGGGCATCCTCAACCCGTGGAACCTGCAACTGATCATCGAGCAGAGCCGCGTGCCGGTGCTGGTCGACGCCGGGGTGGGCACCGCCTCCGACGCGGCGATCGCGATGGAACTGGGTTGCGACGGCGTGCTGATGAACACCGCCATCGCGCTGGCGACCGACCCGGTGCGCATGGCCGGGGCGATGAAGCTGGGCGTGGCCGCCGGGCGCGAAGCCTTCCTGGCCGGACGGATGGCCAAAAAGACCTACACCGCCAGCCCGAGTTCTCCCACCGCTGGCCTGATCGGCCGTTGACCCGCCACGGAGCCGCCGGCCCCCCGGCGTGCGCAGCGCAGCGATGAGCAAAATCACCCAAATGCCCCCGCCGCCCGACGGCGAAGCGCGCATGTCGCGGCGCACGATCCGCAGCTTCGTGCTGCGTCAGGGGCGCATGTCGGAGGCGCAGACGCGCTTTCTTGACGCCAAGATGCCGCAGGTGGGGATTGCCTTCCAGCGCGCGCCGCTCGATCTGGCAGCGACCTTTGGCCGCGAGGCACCGCGGGTGCTCGAGATCGGCTTTGGCATGGGCGACGCCACCGCGCAGATCGCGCAACAGTTGCCGGACACCGATTTTCTCGCGATCGAGGTGCACAGCCCCGGGGTGGGCAATCTGTGCAAGCTCATCGATGCCGACGACATCCCCAACCTGCGCATCATCCAGCACGACGCGGTGGAGGTGCTGGAGGCGATGATCGCGCCCGCCGCGCTCGATGGTGTGCATGTGTTTTTCCCCGACCCGTGGCCCAAGAAGCGCCACCACAAGCGGCGTCTCATCCAGCCGCCGCTGGTCGCCCTGCTGGCCAGCCGGCTCAAGCCCGGTGGCTACGTGCACTGCGCGACGGATTGGGAAGCGTACGCCGAGCAGATGCTGGCGGTGCTGTCCGCCGAGGGCGCGCTCGAAAACACCGCCGACGGCTTTGCCCCGCGCCCGGCTTACCGCCCGCTGACCCGCTTCGAGCAGCGCGGTCTGCGGCTCGGCCATGGCGTTTGGGACCTGGTGTTCCGCCGCCGTTGATGATGACCCCGTCTCGCGCGCACGCGCGAAAGGATCGATGCTGATGTGGCGCTTTCTCACTGCCCCGTTTCGCGGCCTGTGGTTCGTGGTCGATGTCCTGCGCCGCACGCTGGCCAACCTGTTGCTGCTCATCGTGGTGGTGGCGATCGGCCTGAGCGTGTGGCTGCACCGTCCGCCCGAGGTGGCCGACGGGGTGGCGTTGGTGATCGCCCCCAACGGCGCGCTGGTCGAGGCGCTGACCCCGGCCCAGCCCTTCGATCTGCTGGAGGACGGCGGGGTGGGCGAGGTGCGGGTGGACGACCTCGTCACCGCCATCCGCCGTGCCGCGGCGGATTCGCGGATCCGCGCGCTGGTGATCGAGCCGGAGCGTCTTGACGCGGCCGGCTTCGCCCGGCTGGCCAGCCTGCGCGAGGCGATCCTCGCTTTCAAGGCCAGCGGCAAGCCGGTGCATGCGCGCGCGCGGCGCTACGATCAGGGGCAGTACTACCTCGCCAGCGTGGCCGACACGGTCGCTCTGGCGCCGGACGGCTTCGTGCTGCTGCAGGGCTTGGCGCGTTTCGACACCTACTACAAGCGCGCCCTCGACACGCTGGGGGTGAAGGTGCAGGTGTTCCGCGCCGGCAAGTACAAATCCTTCGTCGAGCCCTACACCCGCAGCGACATGTCGCCGGAAGACCGGGAGGTCACCACCGAGTTGCTCGACACGGTGTGGTCGCTGCTGCGCGATGACGTGGCGGCGGGGCGCAAGCTGGCGGCCTCGGCGGTCGACAACTACGTGCTCGACACCCGCCGCCTGCTCGCTGCGGCGGAGGGGGACACGGCGCGGCTGGCGCACGATCAGGGGCTGGTCGACGCGCTGCTCGACGACGAACAGTGGCGCCGCTTCCAGATCGAGGAGATCGGCGCCGACGCCGTCACCGGCGAGCCGGCGCGGGTCGACGTGGACACCTACCTCGCCGCCACCCGCGACTGGACGCCCAGGGATGGCGCCGGCATCGCGGTGCTCACCTTGCAGGGGGCGATCGTGGACGGCGAAGGACCGCCGGGGACGGTGGGCGGCGATGAGGTCGCCGAGCTGCTGCGCGAGCTGCGCGACGACGAACAGGTGCGCGCGGTGGTGGTGCGCATCGACAGCCCGGGCGGCAGCGCGTTCGCCTCCGAGCAGATTCGCGTGGCGATGCAGGGGGTGCGCAGCGCCGGCAAGCCGGTGGTGGCTTCGCTGGCGTCGGTGGCGGCCTCGGGCGGCTACTGGATCGCCACCGGCGCGCAGGAAATCTGGGCCGCGCCGGCGACGCTCACCGGCTCGATCGGGGTGTTCGGCCTGTTTCCGGATTTGTCCGGGCCGATGGACCGCCTCGGGCTGGATGTCGATGGCGTCGCCACCGCGCCGCTGGCCGGAGCGCTCGATCCGCGTCGGGGGCTGTCGGAGGACGCCGCCGCGGCGCTGCAGATGAGCGTCGACCACACTTACCGGCGTTTCCTGCAGCGCGTTGCCGAGGCGCGCAATCTGTCGCTGGCGCAGGCCGATGCGGTCGCCCAGGGACGGGTGTGGACTGGCGCCGAGGCCCAGCGCAAGGGGCTGGTCGATACCCTCGGCGGGCTGGATCAGGCCATCGCCGCAGCCGCGCGGCTGGCCGGGGTGAGTCAATATCATCGCGTCGACGTGCACGAACCGCTGCCTCTGAAGCTCCAGTTGTTGCAGGAGTTGCTGCCCGAGCTGGGCACGCTGCCGGCCGGCAGCGTGGGCGCGCGGTGGCTGACCCAGCTGCGCCGGCAGGCGCGCGAGCTGTGGCTGTGGAACGATCCGGCGCACCTCTACAGCCACTGCCTGTGTGGTCCGCTGCAATGACGTGTTTTGTTGCAGTTTCGCGCCCGTTGTCGCGCGGCGAACTGCTAGGGTGAAAGCTCTGAATCGACGGAAGTGACCATGTTCGCGCGTGTTCTCCTGTACAGCCTCCCGCTGTTGCTCGCCGCTTGTGCGTCGGATCCCCCGTCGGTGGTCGAGGCTCCGCCCTCGCCCAACGGCGAGCCGGTGCAGATGGAGTTTTCGCTCGCCAGCGGTCGCTACCATTGCGATGCCGGCGCGGTGGTGGATGTGCATCGCAACGCGGCCGAGGCCGACATGCTGCACGTCGGCTGGCGCGGCAAGCGTTTTGCGATGGCGCGCAATCCGTCGGCGTCGGGCCTGCCGCGCTACGAGAACGTGGGCGACGGGCTGGTGTGGATCGACTTGCCGTGGAAGAGCTTCCTGCTCGATCACAAGACCGGCAAGCCGCTGGCGAGCGATTGCCGACCAGCCTGAGCGCGCCTCAGACCTTCAGAAAAATCTGCAGTAGATCGTTGAGGAAGCGCTGCCCCCGCGGGGTCGGGCGCAGGTGCTGGTGGTCGGCTTCGAGCAGGCCGCGGTTGCGCGCGGCGAGCAGCTGCGGGGTGATCACGTCGAGCGCGATGCCGGTGCGCGCTTCGAACAGGTCGGTCGGCACGCCATCGGTCAGGCGCAGCGCGTTCATCATGAATTCGAAGGGCAGGTCGGCGACCCCGACGCTGTGGCAGTCCTGCATGAAGGGGTTGCCATGATGCGCGCCGCCGTGGTGCGCCGCCAGATAGGCGCCGGGGTGCTTGTGGCGCATCTCGCGGACGATGCCCTCATGGCTCGACAGCTTGCTGTGCGCGCCGGCCCCAATCCCCAGGTAGTCGCCGAAGGACCAGTAGTTGAGGTTGTGCCGGCAGCGCCGGCCGTCGCGGGCGAAGGCCGAGGTTTCATAGTGCGCGTAGCCGGCGTCGGCGAGGGTGGCCTCGACCAGCTCCTGCATGTCGGCGGCGGTGTCCGGGTCGGGCAGTGCGGGCGGGTGGTGGTGGAACGGGGTGTTGGGTTCCAGGGTGAGGTGGTAGCACGACAGGTGCTGCGGCCCCAGCGCGATGGCGTTGCGCAGGTCGGCGGCGAGGTGCTTGGTGCTTTGCCCCGGCAGCGCGTACATCAGGTCGAAATTGACGGTGTCGAAATGGGTCAGCGCCAGCTCGGCGGCGCGCCGCGCCTCGGCGCCGGAGTGAATCCGCCCCAGCGCGTGGAGGTAGCGGTCGTCAAAGCTCTGGATGCCGAGCGACAGCCGGTTCACCCCCGCGCCGCGGTAAGCGGCGAAGCGGTCGGCCTCGACCGTGCCGGGGTTGGCCTCCAGCGTGATCTCGGCCAGCGGGTCGAGCGGCAGGCGCATGCGCACCGCGACCAGCAGGCGGTCGAGCCCGTCGGCGCTGAGCAGGCTGGGGGTGCCGCCACCGATGAATACGCTCATCACCCGCCGTCCCCACACCTGCGGCAGCGCGGCTTCGAGGTCGGCGACCAGCGCGTCGACATAGGCCGCCTCGGGGATGCCCTCGTGGTGGGCGACGTGCGAGTTGAAATCGCAGTACGGGCACTTGCGCACGCACCACGGGAAGTGGATGTACAGGGCGAGTGGCGGCGGACTGGCGAGCTGCGGCGTGTCCGGCGCGCTGGCGCGTTGCGGGCGCAGCGGGATGACGGTGCGGGCGCTCATGCCGGCGTGCTTAGGGGCTGCAGGCGGTCGATCAGGTGGCGGCAGGCGGCGCCACGGTGACTGAGCATGTTCTTGAGCGGGGGGTCGAGTTCGGCGGCGGTCTGCTGCAGGTCGTCGAGCCAGAACAGCGGGTCGTAGCCGAAGCCGTTGTTGCCGC
>JAGRFO010000281.1:0-3811 GCA_020446005.1 Rhodocyclaceae bacterium
GCACCCGGTCGGCGATCTCGGTCATCTCAAGGTGCGTGTCGACCGGCACCTTGATGCGCACCAGTTCGCCGCGCGCTTCGAGTTGAGCCATGAAATCGCGCAGGTCGTGATAGCGCATCGTGAGTCGTTTCCGTTGATCGAGTCCGGCCGATTATAGGCGCTCCGCCCCTCGGCGCGTCGCCCGCCGCCATGCACGGCCCGGATCCATCCGCCCCGAAAGATGCGGATACATCCGTTAATCGCCGGCAACTAGCCAATGGCATATTGATCTGCGATGATCCACCCCGACCTGCCGCCCATTTCATCGAGACCTTCGGCCCATGAAAAAACAGCTGCTCGCCGCGAGCGCCGCCACCGTGCTGAGCACCAGCGCCGCCGCCCTCACCATCGAGTTCGACTACACTTACGCCGGCACCTTCTTCACCACCGGCCATCGCGCCATCCTCGAGAGCATCGCGGATGATTTCGGCGCCCGCATCACCGACAGCCTGGCCGCCATCAACAGCAGCGGCATCAACGATTTCCGCCCCAGCGTCAGCCTCGCCAGCAATGGCACGGTCGACTACGGCGTCACCCAGTCGCTGGCCGCCGACACCCTGCGCGTGTTCGTCGGCGCGGCGGTCCAGTCCGGCACCACGCTGGCCGTCGGCGGCGCGGGCGGCTATGACAGCGTGCCGGTACAGTTTTCCAACCTGATCGCCACCCGCGGCCAGCCAGAACCCCAAAGCCAGAATTTCTCCACCTGGGGTGGCAACATCCTGTTCGACAGCGACACCAACTGGTACATCGACGATGACGTGAGCACCGTCGAGAGCTTCGCCGGCCAGTTCGATTTTTACTCGGTCGCGGTGCACGAACTCGGCCACGTCCTCGGCATCGGCACCTCGGCGGCATGGGTCTTCGACCGCAACAACAGCAACACCGCGTTCACCGGCACCGCCGCGGTGGCCGTATACGGCGCGGATGTGCCGCTGGCCGACCCAGCGCATCTGGCTCAATCGGTCAGTTCGACCTTCATGGGGCAGGTGCAGCAATCAGCGATGACGCCGTCGATTTCCGCCGGCACCCGAAAATACTTCACTGATCTGGACTGGGCGCTGCTGCAGGACGTGGGCTGGCAGGTCACCGCCGTGCCGGAAGCCCACACCTGGGCGATGATGCTCGCCGGGCTGGGCCTGCTCGGCTGGCGCAGCCGTCGGCGCATCGGTTGAAATCGCGCCCTGCCGCCACAAAGGCCACCCGCGCGGTGGCCTTTGTGTTGTCAGCCCATCGGCGAGATCAGGTAATCGAGCACGATGCCGGCGAACACCGCGGCGCCGATCCAGTTGTTGTGCAAAAAGGCGCGGAAACACTGCTCGCGATCACGGGTGCGAATCAGAGTGTAGTGATACCCGGCCAGCGCTGCGGCGACCAGCAGACCGATGGTGTAGAACACCCCCAGCCCGACCGCCATCCCGACCCACGCCATCAGGCCGAGAAACAGCGCGTAGCACGCCATCACCGCGGCCACATCGAAGCGCCCGAAGGTGATCGCCGAGGTCTTGATGCCGATCTTCAGATCGTCCGGCCGGTCGACCATCGCGTACTCGGTGTCGTAGGCGACCGCCCAGCACACGTTGGCCAGCAGCATCACCCACGCCACCGGCGGCACCGCGTACTGCAGCGCGGCGAAGGCCATCGGAATGCCAAAGCCGAAGGCCACCCCGAGATAGGCCTGCGGGATCGCAAAAAAACGTTTGGTAAACGGGTAGCTGGCGGCCAGCAGCAGCGCCGGGATCGACAGCCAGCGCACCAGCGGGTGCAGCGGCAGGATCAGCACGAAGGCCGCCAGCGCCAGCGCCGCAGCGAGCAGCAGTGCCTCGCCCGTGCCGATCTCGCCGCGCGCCAGCGGACGGTGGCGGGTGCGCTCGACGTGGCCGTCGAAATCGCGGTCGGCGTAGTCGTTGATCACGCAGCCGGCCGAGCGCATCAGCACCGTACCGAGCACGAAGATCCACACCACGAAGCCCGACGGCTTGCCCATGCCGGCGATCCACACCCCCCACAACGTCGGCCACAGCAGCAGCAAAATGCCGATCGGCTTGTCGAGGCGCATCAAACGTTCGTAGATGCGCAGGCGTTCGCTCAGCGTCATGGGCGCAGGGTCAGAATGTCGGGCAGGAAAATTTCGCTCACCAGCAAGGCGCGGCCGCGCAGGCGAAACAGCGAGCGGCGCGCCCACAGCCGGGCGGGCAGGCGCGGGAGGCCGCCGGTCACCGCCATCACCCGGTGGTAGCGCGCATCGCGCCGGTCGAGTTGGGCGCAGCGCAGCGGCTGGCGGGCGATGCGCGGATCGGAAAACAGCGCCGCCCCCAGCGGCCGACTGCCGATGCCGTGGAACAGCCGCCACGCGCCGCGCAGGTGATGGCGCGGCAGCACCGAACGGGCATACACCACCACCTCCCCGTCAGCGTGGAGCAGCACCTCGCGCAGCCAGCAGCGCTCGCCCGGACGCAGGCCGAGCAGTTCCGCCTCGTCGGGGTGCGGGCGGGCCGGGGCCTGACGGATCACCTCGACCTCGAAACGCGCACAGCGAGCGCGAATCCGCGCGGTCAGCGAGCCGGCGTCGATCAGCCACGGACGCAGCGCCGGGCGCACCGTCGCGCGCGGCGGATGCGCCAGCCAGTCATCTCGGCACGAGGGCGAACGGGGCTGTCGGGTCATGGGGCTGCGGCGCGCATCATACCGCGATGCCGCCATGGCATGCGCGCTCAGGCACGCAGCAAGGCCTCGCGCCCGCCCACCCAGCGCGCGATGATCGCCTCGGCCAGCTCGCGTTGAGATTGCAACACGTCGGCGGCCACCTCGCGCGCCTGCTCGACCAGCGCCCCGTCCTCGCCCAGATCGGCGTAGCGCAACAGCGGCACGCCGCTCTGGCGCGCACCGACGAACTCGCCCGGCCCGCGGATGCGCAAGTCCTCGCGCGCGATCATGAAGCCGTCGGTGTGTTCGTAGATCACCTTCAGGCGCGCCCGCGCGGTGGCCGACAAGGCCTCGCCAAAGAGCAGGATGCACGCCGACTCGGCGCTGCCGCGCCCCACCCGCCCGCGCAGTTGATGCAGCTGCGCAAGCCCGAAGCGCTCGGCGTGCTCGATGATCATCAGGCTGGCGTTGGGCACGTCGACCCCCACCTCGATCACCGTGGTCGCCACCAGCACGTCGATGTCGCCCGCCGCGAAGGCGGCCATGGTGGCGCGCTTCTCGTCGGCCTTGAGCCGCCCATGCACCAGCCCCACCGACAACCCCGACAACGCCACGACCAGGCTGGCGTGGGTGTCGATCGCGGTCTGCAGGTCGAGCGCCTCCGACTCCTCCACCAGCGGGCACACCCAGTAGGCCTGCGCGCCGGCCACGCAGGCATCGCGCACCCGGCCGAGGACTTCCTCGCGGCGCGTGTCGGAGACCAGCTTGGTGACGATCGGCGTGCGGCCCGGCGGCAGCTCGTCGAGCACCGACATATCCAGATCGGCGTAGTAGCTCATCGCCAGCGTGCGCGGAATCGGGGTGGCCGACATCATCAGCATGTGCGGGCTGGCGGCGCTGCCCTTCTCGCGCAGGGCGAGGCGCTGGCGCACGCCGAAGCGGTGCTGCTCGTCGACCACCGCCAGCCCGAGGCGCGGCAGGGCCACCGGGTCTTCGATCAGCGCGTGGGTGCCCACCGCGAGCATCGACGCGCCGCGGGCGAGGCGGTCGAGCGCGGCGGCGCGCTGCTTCTTGGGCTGGCTGCCGGCGATCCACTCCACCGTCAGCCCCATCGGCGCGAGCCAGCCGG
>JAGRFO010000281.1:3897-4364 GCA_020446005.1 Rhodocyclaceae bacterium
GCCAGCGCCGCCACCACGGTCTTGCCGCTGCCCACGTCGCCCTGCAGCAGGCGCTGCATCGGATGCGGCTCGGCGAGGTCGGCGTCGATCTGCGCCGCGGCGCGCTGCTGCGCGGCGGTGAGGACAAACGGCAGCGCGGCCCGCAGCGCAGCGCACAACGTGTCATCGCCAGCCAGCGACGGTGCGCTGCGCGCGCGACGCGCTTCGTAGGCCTTGCGCAGCGACAGTTGCTGCACCAGCAACTCCTCGAACTTGAGGCGCCGCCAGGCCGGGTGGGTACGCGCCTCCAGCGCGACGGCGTCGACCGCCGGCGGCGGTTGGTGGAGCAGCGCGATGGCGGCATCCAGCGGCATCAGGTCGAGGCGCTGGCGCAGCGCGGCCGGCAGCAACTCGTCGAGTCGGGTCTGGCCGAGCGTGCGCGCGATGAGCTTGCGCAGCGCGCTCTGCGCCAGCCCGGCGGTGGTCGG
>JAGRFO010000282.1:0-2929 GCA_020446005.1 Rhodocyclaceae bacterium
CGTCGGGGTGGGAGATGATCGCGAAGGTGCGCCGGCGCTGAACCTGCTTGAGCAGTTCGGGGGGGTAGGGGGAGGCAGTCATCGACAGGAATCCGCAGGCCACGCGCCACCGGGCGCGCCGCCGAAGTTGAGAGCAAGCCTGCGCTTTTACCGAAAAGCGCCCGGCGCGGCAAGGGGCGGCGCGGGCCTCAGTTCAAGGCAATATTCAGCGACACATGCGCGCGCGGGCGGCGTTGGTGCAGTTCGCCGGGGTTGCCGCGCAGCGGCTGGCCGATGACGATGCGGCCGGTGACGCGCTCGGAGAAGTCGAACAGCACCCCGGCGCCGACGCTGGTGAGGTAGTCGTCGTGGGTGCTTTCCCTGAGGATGCCGGGGCGGTAGGGCAGGGCGCCGCCGTGGTCGATGAACACGATGCCGTGCACCACCGGCGCGCCGGGGGCGGCAGCCTGGTATTCCTCCAGGGTGCGGCCGATGCGCAGTTCGGCCGACATGAAATAGCCGCTGCGGCCGGAGAGCAGGCCTTCGGAGAAGCCGCGCACGGTGTAGGCGCCGCCGATCTGGTAGAGCTCGCTGGCGGGCAGGAAGCGGGTGTCGGAGAACTGCAGCCCGCCGCGGGTGAGCAGTTGCAGGCGCTCGCTGAGGCGGTCGAAGCGGGTGGCGCTGCCGCGGTAGTAGAAGAAGCTCTGGTCGCCGCCCAGATGCGGCAGGCCGACCGACAGTGCGTTGTCGAGATACCACGCGGCGGCGTCGGTCTGATGCTCGCCGGACAGGCCGACGGTGAGCACCCGCAGGTCCAGCCCGGCCTGCTTGAAGCCGCTGAACTTGCTGGCCGAGGAGCGCGCCGACAGGCGCCCATAGACCGACCACATGTCCTGCAGGGTGACGAGCAGCGGGTAGGTGAGCCCGGCGGTGAGGTCGTGCGACGAGCCGGAGATGTCGAGCGGCTCGAAAGGGCCGTCGACGATGTGGATGTTGCCCTTGCTGGCCGACAGGTCGAGGCGCAGGTCGTGATAGTCGAGCGGGACGGCGTAGGACAGCGCGTAGTTTTCCGAACCTTCCGTGCGGGTGGCGACAAACTGCAGGGTGTCGCTGCGCCCCATCAGGTTGGCGAAGCGGGCGTTGAAGCCGCCGCGGGTTTCGCCCACCGTGTCGCGGCCAGCGTTGTCGAAGAACAGCGAGAACTTGGTGCGCGGTGGTTCGACCGCGGTGATCTCCACGTCGGTGGTGCCGAACTTGCTGCCGGCCACCACCCCGGCGCGCAGTTGCGTGCTGTGCAGGCGGTTGAAGCGCACCAGCGCGGCTTCGAGCACCGGCACGGAGAGCAGTTCGCCGGCTTCCAGCGTGACCCGCTGGGCGACGAAGGCGGGGTCGAGGGCTTCGGTGCCCTGAACCCGCACCTCGCCCACCCGCGCTTCGACCAGCCGCACGCGGACCTTGCCGTCGGTGACGGTTTGCGGCGGCAGGATGGCGCGCGCGGTGGCGTGGCCGCCCGCGGCGTACAGCGCGTTGATGGCGTCGATGGCCTGTTGCAGTTCGGCGAGGGTGACGGTGCGCCCTTCGAGCGGCTTGATGATGGCGTCGACCTCCGCCGGCGGCAGCAGCGCGGAGCGGTCGATGACGATCTCGCGCACCTCGATGCGCGCGGTGGCCGAGGCCGGCGCGCCCGGGCCGCCAGCCGGCACCGCGATGTCGGGCGCGGCCGGGCGTTGCTGAATGCGCCGCTCCTGCAACCGGCGTTCGAGTTCCTGCTGCTGCTGTTGCTGGATGGCCCCGGGGGACTCGGCGGTACCCTGCGCCATCGCCAGCGAGGTGGCGAGCGCGAGGCCCAGCCCCGCGCCCAGGCGCGTCAATCGTTGCTGCATCGTAGGTCTCTCTCCAGGCTCAGTTGTTGTCTTCGCAGGGTTGCGGCGTGTCGGGCGTGCCGCACTCGAACACCGCCGGATCGACGAACACCAGATCGCCGGCGGCGGTGGCGTAGTTCTCCGCCGCGCCGCTCGCCACCCGGTTGCTCTTGTCGTTCTTCGACTGATGCTCCAGCGCGTTGAGCCGCCCGCGGCTGCGCAGGTCGGCCACCCCGCCGGGGTTGCTGAATACCACCTTGCGCGGATTCTGGGTGAGGATGAACGCGCCGATCAGCGCCGATTCGGGCGTGACCACCATGTCGTACTTGCCGCTCAGGGTGAAGGCGCGCACGTCGAAGCCCGGCTGGAAGGCGCGGTTCTGGTGGTCGACGCGGATGTCGAAGCTCGGCGTATGGACGATCGCGTGGTCGCCCAGTTGCCCGTCGAACACCGTGAACAGCGGCGTGGTGGCGGTGGTGTCGCTGGTGGTGGCGTAGATCGTGCCGACATCGACGCGGGTGTTGCTGGTGAGGTCGAGCACCACCCGGCTGGCCTCGCCGCCCCCCACCCCGGTGGCGTTGACCATCAGCGGTTGGGCGAGATTGGGCGGCGCGGCGACCACGTCGATGGTGTCGGCCTGCAGATTGACCAGCGGCGCGCGCACCTCCACCGGCGCCTCGCTGCCCACGCCGTCGGGCGCGGTGAGGAAGGCCGAGGTGACGGCGGCGATGTCGGTGCCGTCGGCGGCGCTCCCGACCACGTTGCCGCTGCCGTCGCTGCCGGCGGCGATGCGGACCGTGTCGGCGCTGATGGTGCCGCCGTCGAAGCGCACGTCGTCGCCGGCGGCGATGTCGACATCCAGCGGCGCGTCGACCGCGCCCTCCACCACCACGTCGGTGCCGCCGATCACCCGCACTTCGGTGCCGGCAGACAACTGGTGGAGGATCAGCGGCAGGCTCGGGCTGCGCAGGTAGGCGCCGGTGCCGGCGTTGGCGGTGAGGTAGCCGGTGTCGTCGGTGTCGCTCTCCAGCCGCGGGCCGAGGCCGATGTCGAGGAAGTTGGCGGCGCTGCCGAGGCTGCCGCCGGCG
>JAGRFO010000282.1:3000-4724 GCA_020446005.1 Rhodocyclaceae bacterium
GCCAGATGCCGGCGCGCGAGAACAGGGTGTCGACCGCTAGATCGTTGCCGAGCTGGGTGATGAAGATGTCCCCGTCGGCGCGCGCGATCAGCGGATCGTTGTCGCCCAGTTGCACCAGCACCGGTTGGGTGGCGCTGCCGATGCCGCCCTTGGCCGATTCCAGAATCAGGCTGCTGGCGGTGAAGGCGGCCACGCCCGCGCCGGCGCCGTGGACGATGTCGCCGACGGCCTTGAGACGGGTCTCGCCGGTGGACAGGATCGCGGCCACGTTGACCGAGCGCTCGGAGGCGAGGAACACATCACCGGCCACCGCGTTGCCCGACGGATCGGTGACGGTCAGCTGGCCGTCGCTGCCGACCACCACCGGCTTGCGCTGGGTGACGCTGGCGATGCCGCCGTTGATGGACAGGTCGCTGCGTTCGGCCGCCGCCAGCGCGACCTTGTCGTCATCGGAGATGAGGCCCGGATTGACGGTCAGGTCGATATTGCGGGTGAGGCCGGTTTCGCCGACGCCCTTGCCGGCGAGCAGCGCGACGTTGACGCCGGCCACGTTGGGGTCCTTGAGCACCGGGTTGGTGTCGGTGGTTTCCTTGAGCAGGCCGGACGAGAAGGCGATGCCCAGCTCCTGCTCGCTCCACGACGATCCCTTCAGGTGGGCGTCACGCTCGCCCTGGCTGGCGGTGTAGGCAAAGCCGTCCTGATAGCCCGCCGGCACGAGGTTTTCGTAGACCGGGTTGGCGTACAGCTTGTCGTGCAGGGCGTGGTACTCGGCGGTTTTGGTGGCCGTGTAGTTGGCGACGAAGGCGTCGATCTCGCCCTGCGACTTGCCTTGCTGGGCGAGATCGTCGCGCATCGCCTGCTCCTGCGCGCTGGAGAGCGTCACCTGATGGCTGGCGTCGAAGGCGCTCGGGTCGGCCTGCTGATTGCGGATCTGCCAGTAGCTGCGGTACTCCTGGCTCGCGCCGGCTTCGAAGGCGGCGATGGCGGCCTGCTGCTTCTCGGCGTTCTTGGTCGTGTTCTCGAGCAGCGACAGTTCTTCCCACAGCGTGAGCAGTTCTGCGTAGGTGCGCTCGTCGCGGGTCTCGAAGGGGTTGTTGTCGATGATCCGGCCCGGGGTGCGCACCTGCACGTCGCCGGTGGCGGCGGTGATGCTGGAGACCAGCAGGTCGGCCTCGGGGTTGCCGGTCCATGCCGCGCTGTCGAGGAAGATGCTCTCGCGGGCGCTGGCGCTCACGCCGTAGTAGCGGCGCTCGGCGAGGTTGGCGGTGAAGCCGGCCTCGACGCGCACCGGGTCGGCGGCGCTGCCGATGCTGCCGTTGTCGGACACCAGTTCGATCTTGTTGCCGCGGATGCTCGAGAGCGCGCCGGCCATGCTGAGGTTGCCATCGGCGGCGATCAGCAACTGACCCAGCCCGGCGGCGGCATTGCCGCCCGCGCTGACGATGCCGATGGCGAGGTCGCCATTGGCTTGGCGCAGGGCCAGGTTGCCGTTGGCCACCGCGGCGTTGAGCACCCCGCCGTTGAGGTCGATGTTGACCGGGGTGGCGTTGCTGCCGGTGGTGCCGACGCTGTAGGAGGTGGCGAAGTTGAGGCTCTGGCCGGTGACCAGCGCGTTGTCGCTGTGTTGCAGGATCGACTGGCCGGCCTTGACCAGCGCGGCATTGCTGCCCGGATTGACCCCGGCGGTGATGGTGGTCGAGCCGAAGCGGTTGTTGATCAGCCCG
>JAGRFO010000036.1:0-6043 GCA_020446005.1 Rhodocyclaceae bacterium
CCGTGCTCGCCGGTGATGGTGCCACCGAGGCTGACCGACAGTTCAAGGATCTCGCCGCCGAAGGCTTCTGCCCGCGCCAACTCGTCGCCGACGTTGGCATCGAACAGGATCAGCGGGTGCAGGTTGCCGTCGCCGGCGTGAAACACGTTGATGCAGCGCAGCCCGTACTTCTCTTCCATCTTGCCGATGGCGAGCAACATCTCGCCCAGCCCCTTGCGCGGGATGGTGCCGTCCATGCAGAAATAGTCGGCCGAGATCCGCCCCGCCGCGGGGAAGGCCGCCTTGCGCCCGGCCCAGAAGCGCAGCCGTTCTTCCTCGCTGTGCGACACCCGCAGCTCGGTCGCGCCGGCCGCCTGGAGCACCTCGCACACCCGGCCGACCTCTTCGGCCACTTCTTCCGACGTGCCGTCCGACTCGCACAGCAGGATCGCCTTGGCGTCGAGCGGATAACCGGCATGGACGAATTCCTCGACCGCCGCGGTCGCCGGCTGATCCATCATCTCCAGTCCGGCGGGGATGATACCCGCGGCGATCACCGCGGCCACCGCCTCGCCGGCCTTGACCACGTCGTCGAACGCCGCCAGCACGCACTGCGCCAGCTGCGGCTTGGGCGTCAGCTTGACGGTGATTTCGGTGATCACCGCGAGCATCCCCTCCGAGCCATGCATCAGCGCCAGCAGGTCGTAGCCCGGCGCGTCAAGGGCGTGGTTGCCGACCTCGATGATCTCGCCCTCGATGGTCACCCCGCGCACCCGCAGCACGTTATGCACCGTCAGGCCGTACTTGAGGCAGTGCACCCCGCCGGCGTTCTCGGCCACGTTGCCGCCAATCGAACAGGCGATCTGCGAGGAAGGGTCCGGCGCGTAGTACAGCCCGTGCGGTGCGGCCGCCTCGGAAATGGCCGCATTGCGCACCCCGGGCTGGACCACCGCGATGCGCGCCTGCGGATCGAGCGACACGATCCGGTTGAGCCGCGCCAGCGACAGCAACACCCCGTGAGCGTGCGGCATCGCCCCGCCCGACAGCCCGGTGCCCGCGCCGCGCGCCACCACCGGCACGCCCAGCGACTGGCACACCGCCAGCACCGCCGCCACCTGCGCTTCGTCCTGCGGCAGGGCCACCGCCAGCGGCACCTGCCGATAGACCGTCAGGCCGTCGCATTCGTAGGGCCGCAGATCTTCCTCGGCGTGCATCAGGCACGCCTTGGGGAGCACCCGCGCCAGCGCCTCGACCACACGCGTCTTGTCGATCGCCGAAAAATCGGCGTCTTTCACGGCGTTCTCCGGCACACCCGCCAGATCGACACTCATCCCCGTATCTCCTTGTCCCAATGGTCAGTCTTCAAGCCCAGGCGAAGCGCCGCCTGGAGCAAATGGTTGCGGGCCGCCTCGTGCGCGGCCACCGGATCGCCCGCCGCGATCGCGTCGAAAATGCGTTGATGCTCGTCCTGCGCGTCGCGCGCGCGGCCCTGGGCGTGGCCTTCCTCGTTCCAGGTCGGTACCCGCGAATCGTAGAACTGGTTGCCCATGAAACGGGCGAAACGCTGGATCATCGGATTGCCGGTGGCCGCCGCGATGGCGATGTGAAAATCATCGTCGGCCTGGGTGCCGTCGCCGCCACACTGCAAGCGCTCGGCCATCGTCGCCAGCGCCGCGCGCATCGCCGCCAGATCGGCCCCCGTGCGCCGCTGCGCCGCCAACGCCGCCGCCGCGGTCTCGACGATATAGCGCAGCTCGAAGGTGTCGGCGGTCACGTCGCGCGAGGCTCCCTCGCTGCGTTCCGCCAGACGAAAGCTCTCCAGCCCGGGCCGCGCCCGCACGAAGGCGCCCGCCCCCTGGCGGGTGTGGACATAGCCCTCCGCCTTGAGCCGCGAGATCGCCTCGCGCACCACCGCCCGAGACACGCCGAACTCGGCCGACAAGGTCTTCTCGGTCGGCAACTTCACGCCAGGCGCCATCGAACCATCGCGAATCCACGCCTCGATGGCGTTGGAGACGCTCTCGCTGAGCTGGGACGGACGCGACAGGGGAGCAATTTCAGTCATCTGCTTATCAGGTTGTCTGACAAATTTAAGGGGAGATTAACGGCAATCCGCCCACAAGCCAACTACGGAAAACCCGCATGTCGCTTTCTTTCACCGATCCGCACGTCGCTATAACAGGTTTTGCTAACATTGCTTGACCACCCACGCGCCGGACATTGACCATTCTCGACCGCCTGCTGCCCTTTCTCCGCTGGCGACACAACTTCAAGCGCGATCACCTGCGCGGCGACCTGACGGCCGGCGTCAGCGTCGCGCTGGTGATGATTCCTCAGTCGCTGGCCTACGCGCAACTGGCCGGCTTCCCGGCCCATTACGGGCTCTACGCGGCGATGCTGCCGGCGCTGGTGGCGGCGCTGTTCGGCAGCGCGCCCCAGCTGTCGACCGGGCCGGTGGCGCTCACCGGCATGCTCACCCTCGCCAGCATCGCCCCGCTGGCGCCCCCCGGCAGCGCCGAATTCATCACGCTGGGGGTGTTGCTGGCGCTGCTGGCCGGATTGATCCAGCTGTCACTCGGCGCGTTGCGTCAGGGCTGGGTGCTCAATCTGCTCTCGCGACCGGTGTTCAGCGGCTTCATCAACGCCGCCGCCTTGCTGATCTGCCTGTCGCAACTGCCTGCACTGGTCGGCATCGACGGCCCGCACGCCCCCGCGATGCACGCCGAAATCGCCCGCATCGCCGGCGCACTCGGCGCTCCCCATCTACCTACCTTGGCCTTCGGCGGACTGAGCCTGGCGGCGCTGATCGCGCTCAACCGCCTCGCCCCACGCTGGCCGGGGGTGCTGATCGTGGTCGTGGCGAGCATCCTCGTCTCTGCCCACACCGGCTTCGAGGCCGCCGGCGGCGCGGTGGTCGGCGCCATCCCGGCCGGTTTGCCGCCATTGTCGCTGCCGACGCTGCCCGGCTGGACGCCGCTGAGCGGCCTGCTGCCGGCGGCCTTCGTGTTGGCGCTGGTGAGCTTTCTCGAAGCGGCGTCGAGCTGCAAACCCATCACCGAGCGCACCCGCCAGCCTTGGGACGAAAATCAGGAACTGATCGGCCAAGGGCTCGCCAAGATCGCCGCCGCCTTCTCCGGCACGCTGCCCACCAGCGGCTCCTTCTCGCGCTCGGCGCTCAGCTACGCCACCGGCGCACGCAGCGGCCTGAGCCAGCTCGTGACCGTGGCCGTGGTGCTCGCGGCCACGCTCAGCCTGTCGCACACCCTGTACCACCTGCCCGACGCGGTGCTGGCGGCGATCATCATCCACGCCATCGTCAAGCTGCTGGACTTCCAGACCCTGCGCCGCGCCTGGCGCATCGACGCCGACGACGGCCTCGCCGCCAGCGCCACCTTTGTCGCCACGCTGGTCTTCGCCCCCCACCTCCAGAACGGCATCCTCACCGGCCTGCTGCTGTCCTTGTCGCTGCTGATCTGGCGCAGCATGAAACCCCGGGTGGCCTTGCTCGGCCTGCATCCCGACGCCACCTACCGCGACCTCGACCGCTTCGACCTCGCCCACCCGCACCCCGCGATCGTGGTGCTGCGCTTCGACGGACCACTGCATTTCGTGAACGCCGCCCGCTTCACCGAAGCCATCGACTGGGCGCGTCAGGCCCAACCGGGCGTGCGCGTGGTGCTGCTGTCGGCGGCGGGCATCAATGCCGTCGACGCCACCGGCCTCGACGCGCTGCGGTCGGCCATCGCCCGGCTCGCCGCAGATGGTCAAAGCCTCGCCCTGTACGGTCTCAAAAAGCAGGTGATCGACCGTCTCGAACGCGACGGCCAGTGGTCCGAGCTGGCCGCGCATGCCAGCTACCGCCACGAACAGGCGGCCATCGACGCGCTCCTTGCGGCGCACAAAGGCTTTGACAAGCTCGGCGGCGGCGGATAAAATCCGCGGCTTCGCGAAATTTTCCGATGAACTGGAGCACACCACATGTATGCGGTCATAAAAACCGGGGGCAAGCAGTATCGCGTGTCCGCCGGCCAAAAGATCAAGGTAGAACAGATGCCGGTAGACGTGGGCTCGGAAATCACCCTTGACCAGATTCTGATGGTCGGGGAAGGCGAGTCGGTCAAGATCGGCACGCCGGTGGTTGACGGTGCCACGGTGAAAGCCACCGTGCTTTCGCAGGGGCGTCACGACAAGGTCAAGATTTTCAAGATGCGCCGTCGCAAGCACTACATGCGCCATCAGGGGCATCGCCAGAACTACACCGAGCTTCGCATCGAAGCGATTTCGGCCTGATCAGGAGAATACGTCATGGCACACAAAAAAGCCGGCGGCAGTTCCCGCAACGGTCGCGATTCAGAATCAAAACGCCTGGGCATCAAGCGCTACGGCGGCGAACTGGTGCCCGCGGGCAACATCCTCGTGCGGCAGCGTGGCACCGAGTTTCACCCCGGCGACAACGTCGGCATGGGCAAGGACCACACCCTGTTCGCGCTCAAGGACGGCACGGTTGAATTCACCATCCGGGGCGCCAGCAAGCGTCGCACCGTCTCGATCGTCCCGGTCGCCGAATAAACCGGCGACCACGCAGCATCCGGAAGCCCTATCCTTGCGGTAGGGCTTTTTTTGTTTGAAGGCGCAGGCATGAAGTTCTTTGACGAAGCACGCATCGAGGTCATCGCCGGCGACGGCGGCAACGGCTCGGCCTCCTTCCGGCGCGAGAAATTCGTCCCCCGAGGCGGCCCGGACGGCGGAGACGGCGGCAAGGGCGGCAGCGTGTACGTCGTCGCCGACTGCAACCAGAACACGCTCGTCGACTTCCGCTTCAAACGCATCTTCCGCGCCGAACGCGGCGAGAACGGCCACGGCAAGGACCGCTATGGCAAAGGCGGCAGCGACATCGAGCTGCGCATGCCGGTCGGCACCATCCTCACCGATCAGGAGACTGGCGAGCCGGTCGCCGACCTCGACGTTAACGGCAAGCGGGTGCTGGTCGCCCGTGGCGGCGACGGCGGCTGGGGGAACATCCACTTCAAGTCCAGCGTCAACCGCGCCCCGCGCAAACGCACGCTGGGCAAGGAGGGCGAGCACCGCCACCTGCAACTCGAACTCAAGGTGCTGGCCGACGTCGGTCTGCTGGGGATGCCCAACGCCGGCAAATCCACGCTGATCCGCGCCATCTCCGCCGCCCGGCCGAAAGTGGCCGACTACCCCTTCACCACCCTGCAGCCCAATCTCGGCGTGGTGCGCACCGACGAGAACCGCAGCTTCGTGGTCGCCGACATCCCCGGTCTGATCGAGGGCGCGGCCGACGGCGCCGGCCTCGGCCACCGTTTTCTCAAGCACCTCGCCCGCACCCATCTGCTGCTGCATCTGGTCGACCTGGCGCCGTGCGATGAGCACGCCGACCCGGTCCGCGATGCCCACGCCATCGTCGCCGAACTGCGCCGCTACGACGAAGCCCTGTTCGACAAACCCCGCTGGCTGGTGCTCAACAAGCTCGACCTGATCCCCGCCGACGAACGTCAGGCGCGCATCGACGCCCTGCTGTCGGGCTACGGCGACGTCGACAAATTTTTCACCATCGCCGCCATCAACGGCGAAGGCTGCCAGCCGCTGGTGCACGCCATCCAGAACCACGTCGACGCCTTCCGCGAAACGCAGCTCACTGCCGACGCAGCGCCGGACGACAGCGCCCCCGACACCTACGACCCGCTCGCCCCATGAGAGACGCCCTCCGCAACGCCCGCCGGCTGGTCGTCAAGGTCGGCAGCGCGCTGGTCACCAACGACGGCGCCGGCCTCGACCATGCCGCGCTGGCCGACTGGGCGCGCCAGATCGCCGAATTGCAGAAAAACGGCCGCCAGATCGCCCTCGTTTCCTCCGGCGCCATCGCCGCCGGCATGAAACGCCTCGGCTGGACCCGCCGCCCGCACGAAATGCACAAACTGCAGGCCGCCGCCGCGGTCGGCCAGATGGGCCTCACCCAGGCCTACGAAGACGCATTCACCAAACACGGCCTGCACACCGCCCAGATCCTGCTCACCCACGACGACCTGGCCGACCGCAA
>JAGRFO010000036.1:6193-22924 GCA_020446005.1 Rhodocyclaceae bacterium
ATCGAAGCCGACGCGCTGATCATCCTCACCGACCAGGACGGCCTCTACAGCGCCGACCCGCGCAAACACCCCGACGCCACCCTCATTTCAGACGGTCGCGCCGAAGACCCGCAATACGAAAAAATGGCCGGCGGCGCCGGCAGCGGGATCAGCAAAGGCGGCATGCTCACCAAAGTCAAAGCCGCCCAGCGCGCCGCCCGCAGCGGCGCCCACACCCTCATCCTCGGCGGCCGCCGGCCCAACGCCCTGCTCGACGCCGCCCACGGCCACCCCCTCGGCAGCCTCCTCCATGCCTCCAGCACCCCACTGCAGGCGCGCAAGCAGTGGCTGGCGGATCATCTCAACGCCGCTGGGACTTTTGTCATCGACGCAGGTGCAGCCGTGGCCCTGAACGCCGGGAAGAGCCTGCTACCGGTTGGCATCGTTCACGTAGAGGGCACCTTTGAACGTGGCGCAGTCGTTGCCTGCACGCTTGAGACGGGCCAACAAGTGGCCCGAGGGCTCAGCAGCTATTCCAGTACTGAAGCAAAAAAACTTCAACGCACGAGCAGCAAGCAGATCGAGACTATTCTCGGTTATGCGTGTGAAACGGAAGCCATTCATCGGGACAATCTGGTCGTACTTTCTGCCCCCAAGGCTTGAGTTCTTCTGCGCACAGAGACTGCTCACCCTGCCACGCTGAGTACCAAACAAAAACCCCGCCACGAAGGCGGGGTTTTTGTTGACTCGCCCCGAAGGGCTTTGCAGCTTTTCGCAATCAGGCCTTGGCGGCGCGACGGCGGCTGGCGGCCAGACCCAGCAGGCCCAAGCCCAGCACCGACAGGGTGGCCGGCTCCGGGATGCGGCTGATGGTGGCCGGGTCGTTACTGGCAAACAGGAACGGAGAATTACCATTGGCCAAGAAGCTGTTGGTGTTGAACTCGATCTCAGAGGTGCCGACGTATTCGGTACACTGAACAGCGACGTTGGCGATCTCGGCGGCCGAGCAGATCAGGCCAGCACTAACACCACCTTCAACACTTTCGTTGAAATCGTTGATCAGGTTCAGCTGACCTGCATTGTAAGCAGCGCCTGCGGTGACCAGATTCATGGCCAAGAAGCTTTCGGTGGAGGTATTGGGGGCATTACCTGCGGCGGTCAAGTCGTCGATCGCGTAAGCGTAACCACCATTATTACCAGCGGACAGGCCCAAGCTACCCCAGAAAACACCGTCCGTCGCCAGAGCGATAATCCCGGCAACCGTCCCCCCGGTCGAGCTGGTGAACACAGTCGCGCCGTTATCCACATACAGACGCATCATCTCGCCAGCCGCCAGAACACCAAACGGGTCAGCAACGGTCAGGTTCTGGAAAGTGATCTGGGCAGCCGTACCCACGGGACCCACGGTCAGCACTTCCTGAGCGAAGTAGCCCTGGAACTGGTCATTACCCGCTTGCAGCCACTGCGAGCCATCGATGTGATCGATGTTCTGGAAACGGATCACGCCAGCGAAGATGTCACCTTGAACGATGTTACCGGCGATGGTCGGATCAGCCAGCTGATACCCGGTGGGGCCGGTACCAGTGCCCAAGCAGCCACCAACTTGAGCGCACGAAGCGTCGGAACGGTACTGGTTCTCGAGGTTGTTGAAGTACAGATCGTTCTTGCCCGGCTCGAACACCGGGGAAGCGGATGCTGCGCCAGCGACCAGCGTCGCTGCAACAGCAAACAGGGTTTTCTTGAAAGTAATCACAATTTTTCTCCCGACTTGGATGTGAGAGCCAATCCAATTTGGCCGCCTATCTCTAAGCAAAGGCCGTGCCACAGATTGATGATGCAATTAACCACATGTTTTTAAATGATTTTTTTTGTGGAAAAAATTCACGAAAAAGCTCGGAGATGCGATGTGTAAAATTCACCGACAGCCCTCAGGCGCACGGTTTGATGGACCAATAACGCTCGAACCCGCGCGCCTGCTGGCCGGCGCGGCGCGCATAGGCCGTCAGCATGCGTTCGCAATCACGGCTGTCCATGAAAAATTCGCGGAACTGGCTGTCGTAACACCGCATGGCGTCAATTTTCTGGTCCAAGGCCGCCGATACATCGACCGTCGTCACGGCCAGCATGGGCGGCTGTTCACTCTGCACACGCCTATGCTGCCAGAGCAATTGCAGGAAATACGCGCCGACCACGGGTACGGCAGCCCAGCGGACGAGCGCCGGCTGGAGATTTTTCATTAGAGCCGTCTGCGCGTAATCGCCCGTGGTAGCGAGCCAATCGCGCCATAACCCATTGCTGACAAGCGTTTGATCCTTGGCATCGGCCTGTGCGACGCCGATGTCGTTCAGCCGGTATTGGGTTGCCGACGGGATCAGGCAATAGGGGGTGTCTTCGTAGTAACGCAGGCAGTCTCGCCCGATCCAGGGCTCGAAAATACGAAATGTCAGCACATGATCGACGTGCCAGCCAATCGCCAGCGGGACGTAGACATAGTCAAAATCGATCGCGGCGAGAATGTCGAAAATTTTCTGCCGCAGACTGGTCAGGTACTCGCCGGTATCGGCGGCAACGGGCGGGCGGAAGATGTTGCCCAATGAGCGGTATTCCGGACGCCGGCACGCCGCGTCGATTTCGCCCAGATTGCGCGATTCGAAGCCAAGGAATTCAGCCGCCTTGCGCTCCTCTTCATAGCGCTCCGGCCCGAGGACGACGGCATTGGATTTGACGGTTTCCGGAAATTCAGTGAACAGATTGAGCACCAGCACCGGGCCTTCCGACACCAGATGCGCGATTTGCGCGCCACACGAGAAAACGGCATCGTCCAGATGCGGCGAAACAATGACGGCGCGGTATTTCATGAAGACGCTCCCGGCGTCACGCTGCGCTGCCGACGGACATCGGCGTAGAGATCGAGCAATTCGCCTGCGATGGCTGCCGGCGTGTAGTGCGCTGCACGCTCACGCCCGGCGGCCCCCATCTGCTGACGCCCGGCTTCGTCCTGCGCGAAGGCAATGATGCGTTCGGCCAGATCGGCAGGGTCGGCGGGGTCGACAATCTGCCCCGTCACCCCCGGCTCGACCATCTCGCGGGCGGCGGCGATGGCGCGGGTCACGATCACCGGCTTGCTGAACCACATGGCCTCAAGCACCACCAGCGGCTGCGCTTCTTCCACCGACGGCAACACGAACAGATCGCAACTGCGGTAGCGCGTTGCCAGCATGGCCGGATCGAGAAAGCCGAGAAAATCGACCTGGTCACGCACCCCGAGCTCGCCCGCCAGCGCCTCCAGCGACGGGCCCGTCGGCCCGCGGCCCGCAATCCACAGGCGCGCATCGGGCACGATCCTGTGCACCTGCTGGAACGCCCGCAACAGCAGGCCGATGTTTTTCTCCGGCCCCAGCCGCCCGGCATACAGAACGATGAACGCACCATTGCGCTCGGCCGGCGACACCGCAGCCGGATCGCCGAAACCGACCGGATTGCTGATGTGCTTGAGCGGTACCGTCACGCCGTCGGCGCGCAGGCGCTCGCTGAGGCTCGACGACGGCACAACCACCACATCGCAGCGGTTGCTGTACGCCACCATCTGCGCACGGATGATGCCCCGCATGGGGCGCATCACCAGTGGCTGGGTCAGCACTTCGGCGCTGAAATGGTGAGTCGACAGCTGCGGCAGCCCGAGTTGCGCCGCCACCGCGAGGACCCGCTTCATCATCAGGCTGGCGTAATGGTGGTGAACCAGATCAACGCCCTCCGCGGTCAGAATATCGCGGATACGCCGCTTCGAAGGCAGCCCCTGGTAAAAGCCGAAGACCCGGATGGACGGCACCCGATGGACCCGAACGCCTTCCCACTCTTCGAACGCTGGGTGATCCGCGCGCCGCGTGGTGATGAGTACGACCCGCTGGCCGCGCGCAACCATCTCCCGGGCAATCAACTGGATGTGGGTACCGACGCCGGTCATCGCCGGAATGGCGTCATCGGACACCAGGCAGACGGTGAGCGGGCGGGACGATGGCATATCCTTGGTCACGTGCGGCTCCTCACGCTGTTTTCTTCACTGCCCGGCCTCGGTGCGGACCTGCTTGTCATCGACGATCAACTCGTCCAGATCGAGCCGCAGCGAGCGTGATGTGGGCGGCGCACCACGCCCCACTCGCCCCATGAATGCGGCCGGCGCCTCCGCACTCAAGGCCCAGACCTCGTTGAAACGCGCCGCCACTGCCACCGCTGCGGCGTTCACCGGCGCTCGCGCAGACAGCGCCTGACCATCCTGAACATACCAGCGGAAGATGACAGGCGTCATCTCCGGCTGGAAGCCCAGACCAAGGCGCGCGGCGCTCAGCCACACACGCTGCATCGCCATGCCGGCCTGGACATGATTCAGGCTGGACCGTATCGGCTGGCGCGGGCGGATGAGGAAATGCCCCGCGCACGCCAGCCCCGGAATGAAATCGAGCTGGATCCGTGGCATGACGGTGCCCGCCAGATAAGTGTTCAAAAAGTCGACACGCTTCCAGTCAGCCAGCACCCACTGCATCAACCGTGCCGTCAGGCTGTCGACACCGACCGCCTGCTCAGGAATGCGGTCCTTGCTGAACCGGGCGCCCCATTCGATGATGCGCCGGTGGGTTTCATAGGCTTCCGGACAGATCAAGCGCACGCGGGCGCTCTGCCACAACAGCCGGGCGACCGCAAAGCGCTCGCCCCCACTGGTCCGGAAATCAACGATGTAATCTAGCCCGGCGGCGTCTACCAGCGCAGTCATTTCGGCGCTGGTGAGCGGTGACGCACCCATGGGACGCCGCTGCACACAGCGCGATTCGATGAAGGGCAACAGCGGGTCGGCCACCAGCCCATCCACCGGCTCGAATTCAAGCTCGTAAACCGGCGCCGTCTCCTCGCATCCGTCGCGCAGGCGCCAATCCATGCGAGCGTGCTGTTCAGTCGCCGCAATCCGCAGCGTCTCCAGCAGCGCCCCGTGCGCCATGTAGCTGGGGATGCCGCGATAATCGTAGAGGCACCAACTGCGGGTATCGCTGCCCAGCACCTCCACAGTGCGCTCGCCAGTCATCCGGAAACGCCACGGCTGCGTGTTGTCACCACTGGGCGCCCAGCGCCCGAGATCGAGTATCCGTCGCAGGTCGAGATCAGCCATGGCCAGTCTGCCCCATCGCTTTGAGCTGCCGCCGCGCAACGGCCAGCCCAATGCGCTGAATCGGGTTGCGATTACCCCACGGCCGCCAGGTGCGGGCGAAGCGATTGCGGTAGCCGTCGAACTGGTAACCATGCGGCGCGGCCATCACCCGCCCACGCTGCAGAAGCAGCTTCAAGGCTTCAGCGGCGATGATCCCGGCACAGAGTTGGCAGCCCGCAATCGAGGACGGCCCTTTGTGACGGGCCAGATCGACCCGTGATGGATCAGCCAGATAGTTGCGCTGGAGCATGGCTGGCGACAGCCCGAGCATGAAACGCAACGCCATCTCAGGCTCATCACACCCTTTCAGGCAAAAATAGTCCTCGAACGACATGCCCGCAGGATCGAAATACAAAAAGGCCACGCCCAGCCCGAGCGGCGCGGCGGTGATGGCCGGAATGCCCTTGTTCCGGCAGGCAGCAAAAACCGTGCGACGCATCTCGAATGCGAAGAAGTCGAGCCCATCCACATACAGATCGACGCCGTCGAGAAAGGCGTTCAGGTTGTCGTGCGTGACCCCCTGGGGAAAAACCGAGAGGTCGGCCGCCGGATTGATATCGCGGCACATCTCGGCCAGCACGTCGGCTTTCGGGCGACCGCAGGTCGACACCATGGCGCCAGCCTGCCGGTTGAAATTGACGACATCGAAGGTGTCGAAATCCGCAATGTTGAACACGCCAACACCTAGCCGCGTCAGGGTCAGCAGATGGCTTCCGCCGACCCCGCCAAGCCCCGCGATCGCCACTTTCTTGCCCCGCAAGGCCTCTTGCTCGGCCTGCGTGACCCAGCCGATGTTGCGGGAAAACGCAGCATCGTAATCAAAACCCATATCCATTCGGAACCCTCAACTCCTTAGCCCCCAAGCCGCTATCATAGGGGAGCCTTTTCAATCAAAACACCTCTATGTGGCGCCCCACTCCCACCTCCCTGATGCAGGATGTCAAGCTCGCCATGCGCAACATGCTGCGCCACCGGAGGCGCTCGTTGCTCGCACTGGCAACCGTCGGCAGCGGGGTGATCGCTTTTTTGCTGGCCGGCGGGTTCATCAACTGGGTCCTTGTCAGCATGCGCGAAGCAACGATCCATTCGCAGCTTGGGCACATACAAATAACGCGCCCGGGGTATTTTTCTGAAGGGCTGGGTGATCCATACAGTCACCTGCTGCCCCCTCGGGCCATGCACGCCGATCGGATTGGCCGCCTTGGCAACGTCAAAACAGTCGCGCCTCGCCTGGCGTTCAGCGGCCTTCTCAGCAAAGAAGACGCAACCGTTTCCTTCCTCGGCGAAGGCATCGATCCGGCGCTTGAAGCGCCCATCACCGACGAAATCAACATTGTCGAAGGCAAAGACCTGACAGAAAGCCCGCCCGAATCGCTACTACTGGGTCAGGGCCTTGCGGCGAGCATCGACGCCCATGTCGGCGACACACTGGTCTTGCTCGCCACCACCCAGCACGGGCGCATCAACGCCGTCGAAGCACGCGTCGCCGGTATTTTCGTGACCGTTGCCAAAGCCTACGACGACAGCGTACTGCGCGCACCCATTGTGCTGGCGCGAAAGCTGATGGACGTGGAGGGAGCAACCTCCTGGGCGATCCTGCTGGCGGAAACTGATCAGACCGAGAAGACCGTAGAACGCTTGCGCCAAGAGATGGACAGCGCGGATTTTGAAGTCATTCCATGGACCGATCTGGCGGATTTCTACAACAAGACCGTCGAACTGTTCAGCAAGCAGGTCGGCATTGTCAGACTACTCATCGCCCTGATCGTGATCCTGAGTATCTCCAACACGATGACCATGGCCGTCATGGAGCGCACCAACGAAATCGGCACTTCCATGGCGCTTGGGGTACGGCGCAGCAGCATCCTGCGCCTGTTCTTGCTCGAAGGGCTGGCGGTGGGCGTGGTCGGCGGCGTGGGTGGCACGGCGATCGGCCTGTTGCTCGGCGAGTTGATTTCTGCCGTCGGCATCCCGATGCCACCACCTCCCGGGATGACCACAGGCTATCTGGGCGAGATTCAGATATCGGCCGCACTCAGCATCGACGCCTTGACGCTGGCGATTGTCACCACACTGGCGGCAAGCATATTCCCGGCATGGAAAGCCTCCCGCATGAATGTCGTCGACGCACTGCGCCATCAACGGTGATCTAGATGCTGCTCAAACTCGCCCTTCGCAATGTGTTCCGCCAGAAAGGTCGCACCGCGATGACGCTGGCGGCGATCGTGTTCGGCGTGGCCGGACTGATCATTTCCGGTGGTTTCATTCAGGACGTGTTCATTCAGTTGGGCGATGCGGTCGTCCAGTCGCAAACCGGCCATGTCCAGGTATTTCGCAAAGGCTTCTTTGAGCGCGGCACGCGCCACCCCGAAAAATTCCTGATCGATGACGCACAAGCATTGAGTACTGAATTAACCAACACCCCGGGCGTGAAGCAGATTTCCGCCCGGCTCAGTTTTGCCGGCCTGCTCAACAACGGGCGTCGGGATCAGCCGATCATCGGCGAAGGCGTCGAGGCCGAAAAAGAGGCGACACTCAGCGCCTACCTGCGCATTTCGGATGGCCGGACACTGACCGCGGAAGACACCTTCGGCATGATGGCTGGCCAGGGGGTCGCCAAGAGTCTCGGCCTCAAGGTCGGCGATCGGGTCACACTGGTCATGAACACCGCCGCCGGCGCATTGAACACGATGGAATTCAAACTCGTCGGCGTCTTTCAGAGTTTTTCTCAAGACTTCGACGCACGCGCGGTGCGCATACCACTACAGGCCGCCCAGCAACTCATGGGCACCACCGGCGCCAATCTGCTGGTCGCGGTGCTGCACCGGACAGAGGACACCGACGCCGTCCATGCTGCCATTGCCGCCCGCCTGGGCTCGCGCCCGCTCGAAGCTCGCCACTGGCGACAACTCTCTGATTTTTATGAAAAAACTGTTCAACTCTACGACCGGCAGTTCGGGATACTGCAGTTCATCATTCTGGCCATGGTGCTCTTGTCGGTGGTCAACAGCGTGAACATGAACGTATTCGAACGCCAGAGTGAATTCGGCACCATGCAGGCCCTCGGCAACCGTCCAATGGGCGTGTTTCAATTGCTTCTCGTAGAGAACGCACTGCTGGGACTGATCGGCGCCGCACTCGGGGTCGTCGCCGGCATCGCCATCGCCCTGACCGTCTCCGCCATCGGCATCCCGATGCCCCCGCCACCGAATGCCAACATTGGTTACACCGCCTTTATCCGTGTCGTTCCAGTTACCGTGGTATCGGCTTTCCTGATTGGCCTGATTGCAACGATTCTGGCCGCCGTCCTTCCGGCCCGGCGCACGGCCAGAACACCCATCGTCGACGCTCTGCGTCAGGGCGTCTGAGCGGTTCGCACCGCAAGGGAGCAGCATGTCACTGTTCGACCGTTTCAACCTCGGCGCCGGCTTCAAGAAATATTTCCAGATCGAAGCGGCGAGCGATGAGCGCGTGCGGGAGGATGTCTATCGCGTGCGCCACGAGGTCTACTGCGAAGAACTGAAGTTCGAGCCCGAGCGCCCCGATCGCCGCGAAACCGACCTCTACGACCTGCACAGCGTGCATTGCCTGCTGCGCACCGCGTCGCCCCCCCACCTGCCGGTGGGGTGCACCCGGCTGGTGCTGGCCGCGCCAGAGGCGCTTGATGCACCGCTGCCTTTCGAAACCACCTGCGCGCACACGCTGGACCGTTCGATCATCGACCCGGCGAAGATGGACCGCCGGCGCATTGCCGAGGTCTCCCGGCTGGCGGTGCGCTCGGCTTACCGGCGGCGGCGCGGGGAGAAGCACGTGGCGGTGGCCATCAACGAGGACGACTACAACAGCACCGACGAGCAACCGCGCTTCCCCTACATTCCAATTGGTCTCTATCTGGGCGCGGTAGCGCTGGCGGTACGCAACGATGTCGACACTCTGTTCGTCCTGACCGAGCCGCGGCTGGCGTCGCACTTCTCGAAACTGGGAGTGGAGTTGACGCAGATCGGCGGGCCGGTGGACCATCGCGGCATTCGCGTGCCGTCGATGATGAACGTTCAATCGATCATCAAGGGCTTGCGCTTCATGGTCAAACCCATCTGGCGGGCCGTGGAAGAGCAGATCAACGCCACCGCTTCGCAGCGCTGAACTGCTAACCACACAAACAAAAAGCCCGCCAAGTGGCGGGCTTTTTGTTGCAGCGGGTGACACTCAGCTCTTGAGCGCGGCCTGGATCTGCTCCAGCGAGGTCGGGTCCTCGATGGTGGTCAGGTCGCCCGGGTCGCGGCCTTCGGCCAGCGCCTGGATGGAGCGGCGCAGCAGTTTGCCGGAGCGGGTTTTGGGCAGACCGGCGATGAACAGCACGCGGGCCGGCCGGGCAATCGCGCCCAGCGAGGCATCGACCTTCTTCATCACCTCCTTTTCCAGCGCGGCGCGCTTCTCGGCGGAGTCAGCCACCGTGGCGTCCTTGACCACCGCGAAGGCCATCGGCATCTGACCCTTGAGTTGGTCGGCGACGCCCACCACCGCCACTTCGGCGATGGCCGGGTGGGACTGCACCGCCTCTTCGATCTCGCGGGTGCCCAGACGGTGACCGGCCACGTTGATCACGTCGTCCATGCGGCCGAGGATGGTGTAGTAGCCGTTTTCGTCACGGATACCCCAGTCGGCCGAGGAATAGATGACCGGGTCGGAGAAGGTCGAGAAATAGGTGGAGACGAAGCGCTCGTCCTGCCCCCACACGGTGGACAGGCAGCCGGGGGGCAGCGGCGGGACGACCCCGACGATCGCCTTTTCGTTGGCGCCGGCTTCCGAGCCGTCTTCGCGGAACAGGCGCAGGTCGTAGCCATACACCGGGAAGGCGGGCGAGCCGAGCTTGATCTTGCTGTCTTCCACGCCACGGCAGATGGCCAGCATCGGCCAGCCGGTTTCGGTCTGCCAATAGTTGTCGATGACCGGAATCCCGAGCTCGCTCATGATCCATTCGTGCGAGGTCTCGTCGAGCGGTTCGCCGGCCAGGAACAGGTGCTTGAGGGTGGACAGGTCGTACTTCTTGAGGAAGGCCGGATCCTGCTTCTTGAGCACGCGCACCGCAGTCGGCGCGGAGAACATCACGCTGACCTTGTACTTCTCGACGATCTGCCACCAGATGCCGGCATCCGGACGCAGCGGGGTACCTTCGTACATGATCGTGGCCATGCCGCCGAGCAGCGGGCCGTAGATGATGAAGGAGTGGCCGACCACCCAGCCGATATCGGAGGTGGCGAACATGGTGTCGCCCGCGTCGCCGGTGAGGATGTGCTTCATCGAGGAAGCCAGCGCCACCGCATAGCCGCCGGTGTCGCGCTGCACGCCCTTGGGCTTGCCGGTGGTGCCGGAGGTGTAGAGGATGTAGCTCGGCTCGGAGGATTCGAGCCAGACCACCGGCACTTGCGCGTCCATGTGCTTGGCGCGCAGTTCGGCATAATCGACGTCGCGCCCTGCGACCCGGGGGAAGCCCTTGTCGAGGCCACGATCAACGATCAGCACCTTGGCCGGCGGGAACTCGGCCAGCTTGCAGGCTTCGTCCACCAGGTGCTTGTAGGGCACCGGCTTGCCGTTGCGCATGCCGGCGTCGGAGCTGACCATCAGCACCGGCTTGGCGTCGTCGATCCGCGTGGCCAGCGAGCCCGATGCGAAGCCGCCGAACACCACCGAGTGGATCGCGCCGATGCGCGCGCAGGCCAGCATGGCGAAGCAGGCTTCGGCGATCATCGGCATGTAGATCAAGACGCGGTCGCCTTTCTTGACGCCCAGGTCCTGGTAAATCGCGGCCATGCGTTCGACTTCGCGCTGCAGCTGGGCAAAGCTGTAGACCACTTCTTCGTTGGTCTCGGTGGAAATGTAGATCAGCGCGTTGTCATCGGGCCGTTTGGCGGCGTGGCGGTCGACCGCGTTGTAGCATAGGTTGGTTTCACCGCCCGAAAACCATTTGACGAAGGGCGGGCGCGAATAGTCGCACACCTGCTCCGGCGCTTTGTTCCAGTCGATCAACCCGGCCTGCTCGCCCCAGAATCCATCACGATCCTCGATCGAGCGGCGGTGAAATTCCTTGTAAGTCGTCATGTCAATCCCTCTCCCGTTTCCCTACGATTGTGTGCGACGTTTATGAAAAAATCAGCCATGTGCTCATAGCTTGGTTGTGGTTCCCTCGTCGGGACCTTCTTCGCGCGGCGCCACGCCGTGACGTTGCACGTATCGCAACGCCTCCAGCGGCACGCCGCATCGAAATTCGGATTCGATCAATTCCAGCAGCGGCATCAAGGTCAGCAGCGCATCCGGCAGGCGCGAGCGGACTTCGGCCTGCGCTCCGGAGCGAAGCTGCATCAACACATGATCGACGCTGACCGGCAGCCGGGCAAAGCGGCTCAACTCCTCCGGCTTGATTTCGCCGCTCTCGGAGATCACCCGGTTGCCGCCAGCGGTCACCCCGGTGCGCACCCGCTCGACCGCCAGGCCGATCAGCTGGCTGAGCGTGAGCGCCTCGTTGGAGCCCACCCCGGCCGCGATCCCGACCGTCACCTGCATGCGGATGCGGCGCCCGCGGTAGGTCATCACCAGTTTGTCGATGGCCCGCTGCAAACGCAAGGCAAAGGCCGAGCAGCCATCCAGATCGGTGCTCGGACACAGCACCGCGAACTGGCCAGGCGCCATCTGCGCCACGGTGTCTTCCTTGCGCACCTTGGAAGACAAAATCTTGGACAGCTTGCGGTTGATCAGCTCGGTCACATGCACGCCGTACTCGGCGAGCAAGGTGTCGAAATGGTCGATGAGGATCACCATCGCCGCCAGATTGCTGTTGCGGCGACGCGCCAGCGCAAGCTCCTGATTGCCGTGCCATTCCAGATAGGCCTGGGTGGCGAGGCCGGAGTGGGGGTCGATGGGGCTGCCGGTGGCGAGCGCCTCGCGGCTCTCCTCAAGCTCGCGCGTCGCGCGTGCCAGGCGGGTGAGCGATTCGAGCCGGCTGAGCAGCTCGACGTTGCCGATCCCCTTGGTGATGAAGTCGGTCGCCCCCAGCTCGCGGGCCTTGACCCGCGCGCCATCGTCTTCCTCGCCGGAGATGATGATCACCGGCAACTCATGCACCCGCGACAGTTTGGAGGAGCGAATCCGTTCGAGCAGGCCGTAGCCGTCGAGATTGGGCATGCCCAGATCGGAGATCACCACCTGGATCGACGGATCGACCAGCAAGGCCTGCCAGCCGTCCTCGCCGTCCGCCTCCTCGCGCACGTCGAAGCGATCGCGAATGTTCTTGCTGATCGATGCCCGCACCATGCGCGAATCGTCAACGATCAGGACGCGCGGCAGCGGGATGTCTTCGTCGCTCAAACTTGCTCTCTCCAGCGCCGCTCAGGCGTCCATGCAGACCACGGTCCGCCCACGAATTCGCCCGGCGATGAAGTCGTCAAAGGCGGCCGGCAAGGCGTCGAAGGCGATGCGTTGCGCCACCTCGCCCAGATGCCGCGGCCGCAGATCGGTCGCCAGCCGGCTCCACACCTGCTGACGGGTCGGGAAGCCAATATAGCCCGAGTCGATGCCCAGCAGACTGACGCCGCGCAGGATGAAGGGAAACACACTGGTGTGCAGATCGACGCTGGCCGCATTGCCGATGCTCGCCACCGTCCCGGCCTGCTGCATGCTGGCCAGCATCCAGTGCAGGACCGCGCCGCCCACGTTGTCGACCGCGCCGGCCCAGCGCGCCCCTTCGAGCGGGCGCACGGCGTCAAGGTCGATGGACTGGCGCAGCAGGATGTCGCGCGCGCCCAGCCGGTGCAGATAGTCCGCCTCGTCGGCCTTGCCGGTGAGCGCGGTGACCGCGTAACCGGCAGCCGCGAGCATGTCGATGGCCAGACTGCCCACCCCGCCGGTAGCGCCGGAGACCACCACCGGACCGTTGTCCGGCTTGAGCCCGTTGTCTTCCATGCGCAGCACGCCAAGCGCGGCGGTGAACCCGGCGGTGCCCAGCGCCATCGCCTCGAACAGCGACAAGCCCTCCGGCAGCGCGACCACCCATTGGGCCGGGATGCGGGCGACCTCGGCATAGCCGCCGTGATGCGCCACCCCGATGTCGAAACTGGTGGCGATCACCGGATCGCCCGGCGCGAACCGCGGGTCGGCGCTGTCGATCACCTCGCCCGACAGGTCGATGCCGCCGATGCACGGGAAGCGGCGGATGATCTTGCCCTTGCCGGTGGCGGCCAGCGCATCCTTGTAGTTGATGCTCGAATAGCGCACACGGATCAGCACCTCACCGGCATCCAGCGCCGATGGCGCCAGGGTCTGGAAACCGGCCTGGACCGATTTGTCCGCACCCTGCTCGATCAGGAAGGCCTTGAAGCTGTCCGCCACGCAGTTCTCCGTGTTCACCTCAACCCGCAGGATTATAACCAAATCGGCGGGCGCGTCGCCCTCCGCGCACGACCGCGCACGACCGCGCGTCGGTCGCAACGCCATCCCCGCCGCGACGGCGCCGCGCCCGAAGCTCAAGTTGTGCCCATGCAATGTCGTTAACCGCCCATACGCCCGAGGCCGACGTTCATGACCCGCATTACGCACCCACTCGACTCGCTCGACGCCTACGTCAACACATTCTCCAGCGAACCGCTGCCGGTGCTGCGCCGGACGGTGCTCGAACTGGCCACGATGCGGGAAAACGAAGAAAGCGTGGCCGGCAAGCAGATTGCCGCGGTGGTGCTGGGCGACCCGCTGATGACGATGCGCCTGCTCAGCTACACCTCGCAGAATCGCGGGCGCCGCCAGAACCACGACATCACCACCATCGACCGCGCGGTGATGATGATCGGCATCACCCCGTTCTTCCGCATTTTCGACGCCATGCCGACCCTCGAAGACCGGCTGGCCGATCTCCCCAAAGCGCTGGTGGGGGTGCTGCGGGTGATCGCCCGCGCCCGCCGCGCCGCCCACTACGCCCGCGACTGGGCGATTTTGCGCCACGATCTGAACGTCGAGGAGATTACCGTCGCGGCCCTCCTCCACGACGCCGCCGACATCCTGTGCTGGGCCTTCGCGCCGGCGCTGACCGAACGCGTCTATGGCCTGCAGCGCGCCGACCGCAATTTGCGCACCGCATCGGTTCAGCGTGAGGTGTTCAACTTCTCCGCCAATGAAATCCAGCTCGCCGTCGCCGAAGCCTGGGATCTGCCGCAGCTGCTGATCACGCTCATGCACTCCACCCAAAGCGCCAATCCGCGCATGCGCACCGTCGAGCTGGCCACCACGCTGGCACGCCACACCGCGCGCGGCTGGGATAACCCGGCGATCCCCGACGACATCACCGCGATCAGCGAACTGCTGCACATCAACCGCCACCAGCTCGTCCGCCACCTCGCCATCCCCGAAGAACACGCCGAACGGCTGCTGCCCGAGGAGGACGCCCCGCCCGCATAGCCCGGCGGTCGTCCCCGTCTTACACTATCGGCACCCCGCCACACAGGAAACCACTGATGTCCGTCTCCGCCATCGCCCTGCTCGCCTTCATCGCCATCGCGCTGCTCTACGGCATCGTCGTCTACAACAATCTGGTGCGCCTCAAGCACGCCGTCGCCAAGGCCTGGGCCAACATCGACGTGCTGCTCAAGCAGCGCCATGACGAACTCCCCAAGCTGGTCGAGGTGTGCCGCCAGTACAAGCAGTTCGAAGAAACCACCCTGACCCGCGTCATCGAGGCCCGCGCCCGCGTCTCCAGCGCCCGCGCCGACCACGACCTGCCCGCCCTCGGCGCCGCCGAAGGGATGCTGCGGATGGGGCTGGGACAGCTCTTCGCGGTCGCCGAGGCCTACCCGGAGCTCAAGGCCAACGAGCACTTCATGCAGCTGCAGACCCGCATCACCTCGCTAGAGAACACCATCGCCGACCGGCGCGAGTGGTACAACGAAAGCGTGAACGTGCACAACGTGCGCATCGCCCAGTTCCCCGATCTGATCGTCGCCCGCCTGTTCAATTTCGACGATCAGCCGCTGCTCGAATTCTCGACCGCCGAAAAAGCCGACGTCGACATGAAGGCCTTGTTCAGCGCCTGAGCCGCCTGCGCTAAACCGCTCCGATGCTGGTCGCCCTCCGCCCCGACCGCACGGCCGGCATCCTCACCGGCGGGCTCGCCGGACTCGGCTTCATCGCGCTTCAAAATGGTGGCCCGGTCCGCCTCGGCGCGCTCGGCCTGATGCTCGCCGCGGCCGTCTTTGGCTGGCTGCGCTCGCTGCACCACAGCCGCCTGATCCTCGACACCCCGACCTCGCGCATCGCCTCCGCCGCACAGGGCTATGTCGAACTCTTCGGCCATGGTCTGCCGCTGGGCGGCACGCCGCTGCTGTCGCCGCTCAATGGCCTGCCGGTGCTGTGGTACCGACTCAAGACCGAGCGCAAGAACGGCGACAAGTGGGTGCTCGACAGCGACACGGAGAGCGACGCCTCGTTCATGCTCGACGACGGCAGCGGCCAGTGCGCGGTCGACCCCGGAGGCGCCGAGATGCTGGTCTCGCGCCGCGACGTCACCACCCGCGGCGACATGCGCTACACCCAGTGGTGCCTGATCCGGCACGACCCGGTGTATGTGATGGGCGACTTCGCAACCCTCGGCAGCATCGACCTCGCCCACGACACCAGCCGCCAGGTCCGCGAACTGCTTGCCGAGTGGAAGGCACAGCATTCAACCCTGCTCGAACGCTTCGACCTCGACGGTGACGGCCAGATTGACCTGCGCGAATGGGAACTGGCGCGCGCCGAAGCCAAACGCGAAGTGCGCCGCCAGCAGGCCGAGCTGCACGCTGCCGCAGACGCCCACGTGATGCGCCGGCCCGACGGCCGCCGGCTCTACCTGATCTCCGACCTCGACCCGCAGCAGCTGGGCAGGCGCTACCAGCGCTGGGCGGCGATTTTCTTCATCGTGCTGCTGGCCATCGGCGGCGTCTTGCTGTGGCTCGCCACCGGCTGAAACCGCGCTCAGTCGCCGGCCAGCGCCTCCAGCACCTCCCAGCGCGCCATCGCTTCAGCCATCTGCGCGCTCACCGCGTCGAGCCGCGCCTTGAGTTGGACGGCCGCTTCGGGCGGCTTCTGGTACAGCGCGGGATCAGCCAGTTGGGCATGAAGACGCGCCTCCTCGGCCTCCAGCGCGGTGATCCGATCGGGCAGGGCGTCGAGCTCGCGTTTTTCGTTGAAGGAGAGTTTCTTCTCGCGCGTTGCGGCGGCGCGCGGCTTGTCCTTGCCGCCAGCCTTGCCCGGGCGCGCCGCTGCGGCCTGACGCTCCTGCCGCAGCCGCTGCCAGTCGGCATAGCCGCCGGCATACTCGCGCCACACCCCGTCGCCCTCGGCGGCAATCACCTGAGTGACGGTGTTGTCGAGGAAGGCGCGGTCGTGGCTGACCAGAAACAGGGTCCCCGCGTAGTCGGTCAGCAAGGCTTCGAGCAGGTCCAGGGTTTCGATGTCCAGATCGTTGGTCGGCTCGTCGAGCACCAGCACGTTGGCCGGCTGGGCAAACAGACGCGCCAGCAGCAGGCGGTTGCGCT
>JAGRFO010000036.1:23045-43864 GCA_020446005.1 Rhodocyclaceae bacterium
CCGAGCCCGGGCTGATCACCTCGGTGAGCGCCGCCTCGGGGTCGAGCTGGGCGCGCAGCTGGTCGAAGTAGGCCACCTGCTGACGCGTGCCGCGGCGCACCGTGCCGGCGTCCGCTTCGATCTCACCGAGGATGAGCTTGAGCAGCGTGGTCTTGCCGGCGCCGTTGGGGCCGATGATGCCGATCCGGTCGCCGCGCAGGATGCGGGTCGAAAAATCGCGCACCACCGTCTTGCCGGCATAGGCCTTGGTCACCCCCTCGAGCTCGGCCACCATCTTGCCGGAGAGCTCGCCCCGGTCCACCGCCAGCGACACATTGCCCAGCCGGTCGCGCCGCGCGCTGCGTTCGCGGCGCAGCGCTTCGAGCCGCCGCACCCGCCCTTCGTTGCGCGTGCGTCGTGCCTCGATGCCTTTGCGAATCCACACTTCTTCCTGCGCCAGCAGCTTGTCGAAGCGGGCGTTGGCGGTCGCCTCGGCGTCGAGCTGCTCGGCCTTGCGGCGCTGGTAGTCGGCGAAACCACCCTCGAAACTGACCAGCGCACCGCGATCGAGCTCGACGATGCGGGTCGACACGTTGTCGAGAAACACCCGGTCGTGGGTGATCAGCATCACCGCGCCGGCAAAGCCCTGGATCAACGCCTCCAGCCACAGGATGCCGTCGAGGTCGAGATGGTTGGTGGGCTCGTCGAGGAGCAGCAGATCGGGCTCGCCGACCATCGCCCGCGCCAGCGCAACGCGCTTGATGCCGCCGCCGGAGAGGGTCTCGACGCGGGCGTCGCCGTCCAGCCCGATCCGCTCCAGCATCGCATCCACGCGCTGGCCAAAGCGCCACGCGTCGGCTGCATCGACCGCATGTTGCGCCGCTTCGAGCGCCGCCATCGCCTCATCGCTGACGTGTTCGGTCACCTCGTGGAGCGCCGCGTGATACGTCGTGAGCACCGCCGCGACATCGCCCAGCCCGTCGGCCACCACGTCGAACACTGGCCGCGCGAGGTCGAACTCCGCCTCCTGAGGCACGTAGGCGATGCGCAGTCCGGCGGCGCGCCAGATATGCCCGTCGTCGAACGTGGCCTGGCCCGCCATGGCGCGCAGCAGACTGGATTTGCCGGTGCCGTTGCGGCCGATCAAGGCCACCCGCTCGCCGGCGTCCAGTTGCAGGCTCGCATGATCGAGCAAGGCCACATGGCCAAACGCCAGACAGGCGCCATCCACCGAAATCAAGGGCATCGCAGCATTCCGCAGCACAAAGGAAGCCGCATTTTACGCCGGGCCGTCCCGTCCCCTTCGGCAAACGCGCATTTCGCGGTAGACTCCGCCCCGACTCCGCAGGCCATCTCTCCGTAGTTCAATGGATAGAACAAGCGCCTCCTAAGCGCTAGATGCAGGTTCGATTCCTGCCGGGGAGGCCACGCTGGCCGGCGTGGCGCCGCGCGGATCAGCGGCCGGCGGCGTCGAGCAGATCCTGCAGATAGCGCGCCGGAATGGCGTAGCTGATGCCGGATGGCTTGCTCAGCACGTTTTCCTTAGTTTCCTTGACGAACACCATGTTCAGCACACCGACCACCTGGCCGCTGTCGGGGTCGTACATCGGGCTGCCGCTGTTGCCCGGATAGGCGGTGGCATCGAGCTGGTACACCGAAAAGGCGCTGTTGGCGAGGCTGCGGATCTGACGGGCGTTAAGTTCCCGGGCGTTGCCACGTGGAATGCTGATCGGGGTGAGCGCCGAGACAATGCCACGGTGAGTGACCGGCTTGAGACCGAGCGCGCTGCCGATCGGAAAGCCGGTAAAGGCGATCGATGCGCCTTCGTCGAGGGCGGCGTCGTGCAGCACCAGAGCGGGCAGCGCGGCGCCAGCGGTGATGCGCAGGATCGCCAGATCGTGAGTCGGATCGGCGCGCAGCTTGACCACGCTGCGCACATCGCCGCGCATCCCCTGCGGCACCACCACCGCCAGGGTTTCGCGCTTGTCGGTGTCGAGCAGGGTCGGGATCACATGCGCGTTGGTGGCGATGGTGAGCCCGTCGCCGACCGCGAAACCGGTGCCGAGAAAACGGAACGCCGGGCTGCGGGTGGGCAGGTAGGTGCCGACCGCCACCACCGCTGGTTTGACGCGCCGCACCGTCTCGGGCAGATCGGCACGCACCGGGGCGGCCAAGCTCAGACACGCCACCAGCAGGACAATGAAGCGGGCGGCGGTCACAAGCGACATGGCGGATCCTGTTATTGGCTGGCGATGCGCAGGCGTTCGAGCATCGGGGAGGCGTCGGCCACGCGCCGGTCGTAGGGGTGGTCGGTCCGCCGATAATACCCCAGCACCCGTTCGACGTAGGCACGCGTTTCGGCATAGGGCGGCACCCCCCGATAGCGCTCGACCGCCCCCTCGCCAGCGTTGTAGGCCGCCGCCACAAAGCGCACGTCGCCCTTGAAATAGGCCAGCAACCAGCGCAGATAGCGCAGCCCACCGGACACGTTCTGGCGCGCATCGTAGGCATTGCCGACATTGAAACGCTCCGCCGTGGCGGGGATCAGCTGCATCACGCCCATCGCGTTCTTGGGCGACACCGCGGCTGGATTGAAGGCCGACTCAACCGCCGCGATCGCCAGCGCAAGACGCGGCTCGACGCCATAGTCCGGCGCCAGGGTGGTGACCATGTGGGCCACCTCGCGCCGCTCCGGCCCAAGGCGCGCCATCACGCGCTCGACCATGCCGTCATACTTTTCCCACAGCGGCGCCTCGAGACAAGCCGGCACCGCGCCGGTGTAGGGGCCGGTGAAGCCCTGCATGCGCGCGGCCTGGGGATGATCGAGCATGGCGGCCATCGCGAACAAGGTGCCGGCGATGCCGTCGTCGCGGGGCAGTCCGCGCCCGTTGGCATACATCCAGCCCAGCGCGAACATCGCCTCCGCATTGCCCAGCCGCGCCGATTCGCAGTAGCACGCCGCGGCACGCTCGGGGTCGCGCGGCACTCCCTCGCCGTGTTCGAAGGCGGTCGCGGCGGAGAGCAGGTGGTCAGCGTGGCGGTCAAACGGGCTCGACCCGGGCGTGCCGGCGAGCGCACCGGCGCTGACGAACAGTGTCGCCATCAGCACCAGACATTGCCGCCGCACGCCCACGCCGGTTGACCTTACAGACGCCAGACGCGCACGCCGGCGTCGGCGAGGGCCTGGCGGTCGAAGAAGGATTTGACGTCGACAAACACGCCGTTGTCGGCCAGTTTGCCGGTCAGCGTGGCGGTCGGCATTCGGGCGTATTCGGCGTGCGCCACGGTGGCCACCACCGCTGCGGCCTTGGGCAGCGCGTCCCACGCCACCAGATCGACGCCATATTCGTGCTGCGCCTCGCCGGCATCGGCCACCGGATCGTGCACCCGCACGCTGCAGCCATAGCTCTGCAACTCGCGGATCACGTCGATCACCTTGCTGTTGCGCAGGTCGGGGCAGTTCTCCTTGAAGGTCAGCCCCAGCACGATGACTTCGCAGCCCTTGATCGAATGCCCAGCCTCGATCATCTGCTTGACCGTCTGCTCGGCCACGTACTTGCCCATGGTGTCGTTGATGCGCCGCCCGGACAGGATCACCTGCGGGTGATGACCAAGCATTTCGGCCTTGTGGGTGAGGTAGTAGGGGTCGACGCCAATGCAATGGCCGCCCACCAGACCCGGCCGGAAGGGCAGGAAGTTCCACTTGGTGCCAGCCGCTTCGAGCACCTCGATGGTGTCGATGCCGATCTTGTGGAAGATCAGCGCCAGTTCGTTCATCAGCGCAATGTTGAGGTCGCGCTGGGTGTTCTCGATCACCTTGGCGGCCTCGGCCACCTTGATGCCGCTGGCCGGATACACCCCGGCGGTAATCACCGCACCATACATCTCCTGCACCTTGGCCAGCGTTTCGGGGGTATCGCCGGAGACGACCTTGACGATCTTGGTGACGGTGCGCTCCTTGTCGCCCGGGTTGATCCGCTCCGGCGAATAGCCAACGAAGAAGTCCTGCTTCCAGGTCTTGCCCGACACTTTCTCCAGAATCGGAATGCACACCTCCTCGGTGGCACCGGGATACACCGTGCTCTCGTAGACCACGATCGCGCCCTGCTTGAGGTATTTGCCCACCGTTTCGGACGATTTGACCAGCGGCGTCAGATCCGGCTGATGCGCCTCATCGACCGGAGTCGGTACCGCGACCACGATGAAATCCGCCTCGGCAATCGCCGCCGGATCGGTCGAGCAAACGAGCTGCGTCGCCGCGGCGAGATCCTCGCGACTGACTTCGCCAGTCGGATCGAAACCATCGCGATAGGCCGCGACCTTCTGCGCCGACAGGTCGAAACCAACGGTTTTAAACTTTTTCCCAAATTCCACGGCCAGCGGCAAACCCACATAGCCCAGACCGATGACGGCAACGGTAGTCACGAGACGATTCCTTCAGAGATATATCAAATGTTTAACAGGCACTTTCAATTAGAGCGTCTTCAACAAAGCGTCGATGAGGACAACCGACGAATCGTCCGCCTCGAGCTTGGCACGCACATCCGTCAAAAGTTTGCGCGCCTGCTCCGGTTTGCCTGCACCGCGATAACTTTGCGCCAGATTGACGGCGATCGAGACCTCACTGGGGGCAAGACTGTAGGCTTTCTCCAGTTGAGCGATCCCCAAATCAAAATCACCTCCTCGAACAGCCATCATCCCGGCAGTGTCCAGGATGGCAGGGTTATCCGGCTCGATTTCCAAGGCTTTGGCGATATAGTCTCCGGCCCCCGGCTCACCCAGTTTGTCGGCAATCCACGCCAGGTTGTTCAGAATGGCGGCAGACTTGGGCGCGACTTCATGCGACGCCAGATACCATTTGTAAGCGTCCTTCAACTTGCTCGCGTTGAGTGCGCGATCGGCCAGATAGGCCAGCATAGGCAGGTCTTTCGGGTTCTCCTTGAGCCATTTATTCTGAAGCGCAACTGCCTCATCAGACTGCCCACTGCCGGCGAGCGCCGCATGTAATTTCACTGCAGTCACGGATGTCGGTCCGAGTGCATGAGCCTTGCGAAACGGTACCAGTGCTTTACCCCACTGATTTCGCGCCCCTTCGATATCGCCTTCCAACAAAAAGCCATCGACACTCTTCGGCGCCAGTTCCTGCAATTGCTGCGCCAAGGTAATGCCTTGGTCAAACTTTTTTTCCTGAAGCAGCAGACTGACGCGAGAACGCCGGGCATCAAGCAGTGTGGGATCAATGGATAACGCCTTATCCAGTGAATCTCCCGCAGCACGTGTTTCTTTGGCAGCGATCTGGGCGCGTGCCAGATCCATCCACACATCGGCGCGGTCTGGCAGACTTGTCACGACGCGGTTCAAATTTGACAACGCCTGCTCAACATTACCGTTAGCCAGTTGAGCAGAAGCAAGCACTTGCATTGCCACCGGCTGATTCGGCGCCAAGGTCGCGAACTCCTGCGCCGTGGCGAGCGCGTCTTTGTATTGCTTGGTTTGAAGAAGGAAGCCAACGAGCTTCCGACGCGAATCGAGCGAGCCGGGGGCCGCAGCAACAGCATTTTCTAGGTGCTGGCGCACCACTCCAGAGGACTCGCCCTGCGACAAGGCCAGATCGGCCAGTGCCAAGTGGGCGCCCACACTCTTTGGCTCGCGCGCAACAATGCTTTCAAACCGAGCACGCGCCGCCTCCGTGTTGCCGTCCAGCACATCCAGCCGCGCCAGATTGGTCGCCGCCGCAAGGAATCCGGGCTGAATCTCCAGCGCTTTTTCAAACGCAACACGGGCACCCGCAAGATCGTTTTTCCCCAACAGAATTCCGCCTTCAAGGTTGAAAACCAGCGGGTTGTCAGGAATCTTGCGAGCCAGTTCAGCGTTGGCCGCCAGCGCTTTGTCATACTTCCCTTGACGAAGCAAGGTTGTCACAATCGCAAAATCGGCAACCCCCTGCTTGTCGTCAAGCTCGCTGGCCGCACCAAGATCAGCCAAGCCTTTGTCGAGGTTTCCTTGCGCCAGTTGCGCAATCCCAAGACGCGTCCGCGCGCTCGAATCCGTTGGCTTTTGTGCCACAAGCCGCCCCAGATAGTCGGACGATTGCTCGAAATCCCCCGACAGCAGATGCACCTGCCCCGCCAAGGACAGCACGTCAGGATGCTCTGGATACTTCGCAATGAGAGGAGCAAGCGCCTCTTTGGCATGAACGGCATCACGCTGCGCCAAATAGGACAGCACCATCAACCGACCGGCCGGCAGATGTCCCGGCGCCGCAGCAAGCACCACCTTCAAGTTCTCACGCGCCTGGGTCTGGTCGTTCAACTGGAAGTAAACAGCTCCGGCAAGCAACCTGGCAGGTAAAAAGTCAGGCAAGGCATTTTGCACGTTCTGTAAATTATCCCGAGCTGCCTCAATATTGCCTTTTGAAAAATCCACATAGGCTTGCAGATAGCGCGTGACTGGAACAGCACCCACACTCTCCTTCATCTTGGCCAAGCCGGCTTCGGCCTCTTCGACCCGATTCATGCCAAGCAGGGTGCCAACGTAAGACAATTGCGTGACCTGATCTTTCGGGTTGAATTCAAGGGCTTTGGCCAATGCGGCCAAGCCCTCGTCCGCACGCTTTTGCGAGAACAGCAATTGCGCGCGCAGCACGTGCACCTCAGCGACTGTCGGATTTTTGTCAGCCAGTGCAGTCGCCTTCTCCAGTGCTTCTTCAACTTTCCCTTCCGAAGCCATCAACCGCGCCAAGCCCACTGCGGCTGGCACATTGTCGGGATCGGCCTCAAGCGCTGCACGATAGCTCTTATCCGCCGCGGCCCGATCCACCGACAACTGCGCATCCCCAAGCGAAGCCTGCAACGAGGCTTTCGCACCGGCATCGGTCACACCTTCGATGTTGATTCCCTCGATCAGCTCTTTCCGCTTGCCTTGTTTGAGCATCGCCTGAGCCAGCAATGGTGAAACTTCATCCATGCGGAAGCCGGCGCGCGCAGCGTGAGACAGTTCTTTCTCCGCGCTGGCAAAATCACCTTGCATGAAATAAATCCGCCCCAGCAGATACCGCGCCTCGGCCAGATCGCTTTTTTCCTGCAGCGCGTTCTTGAGCTGAATCGTCGCGGCGCTGTAATCTTTTTTCGCCAGATAGTCCTTGGCCGAGGCAACCATCTCGTCTGGGTTGCTCCCGCAACCGGAGAGTAAAGCTCCCGCCAGCAAGAGGGTCATCAGGCGGCTTGCGCGATTGGGGCGGAACATTGGATAACGAGTGGGCACTTCAGGCCTCCTTTTTGATTCCGTAACGATTCATCATGTCGTAGAGCGTTGGCCGGCTGATGCCGAGCACCTCGGCGGCGCGCGCCACATTGCCATTGACCCGCGAGAGCACGTTGTTCACCGCGTTGCGTTCGGCGGCTTCGCGCACGTGGCGCAGATTGAGCATGTCGAGCGATTCGTCCTGCGGATCGAGGCCGAGGTCCTCGGCGCTGACCCGGTTGCCGTCGGCCATGATGACTGCCCGTTTGACGCAGTTTTCAAGCTCGCGCACGTTGCCCGGCCAGTCATGCGCCTCGATCGCGCTGATCGCCTCATCGGCCAGGCGCATGCCGCTGCGCCGGTTCTCTTCCGCGAAGCGCTGGACGAAGGCGTGGGCGAGCAGGCTGGCATCGCCCAACCGGTCGCGCAGCGGCGGGATGTCGATCACGATCTCGGCCAGCCGGTAGTAGAGATCCTCGCGGAAACGACCTTCCTCGATCAAGCGTTTGAGATGCTGATGGGTGGCGCAGACCACCCGCACGTCGACCGGGATCTCGCTACGCCCGCCAATCCGCTCGATCACCCGCTCCTGCAGGAAGCGCAGCAACTTGGCTTGCAGCGGCATCGGCAGATCGCCGATTTCGTCGAGGAACAAGGTGCCCTTGTCGGCGGTTTCGATCTTGCCCGGCGTTTGTTTCACCGCGCCGGTAAAAGCGCCTTTTTCGTAGCCGAACAGTTCGGCTTCAAGCAGGGTGTCGGGAATCGCTGCGCAGTTGATCGCGACAAAACGCTGCTTGGCGCGCGACGAGAGCTGGTGCAGACCCCGCGCGAGCACTTCCTTGCCGGTGCCGCTCTCGCCCAGCAGCGCCACCGTGACGTTGCTGGCGGAGGCCACTTTCTCGACCGTGCGACACACCTTGAGCATGCCCGCATCGCGCGTCAGCACGCCGTCCAGCGCGGCGGCACTCTCGGCCTTGAGGCGCACGTTCTCGCGCTGCAGGTCGTGAAGCCGGAAGGCGCGGTCGATGGTGAGGGTCAGCAGTTCGGGCTCGAAGGGTTTGGCGAAAAAATCGTAAGCGCCCATGCCGACCGCGCGCACCGCGTTGTCGCGGTCGTGCTGCCCGGTCAGGACGATGACCTTGGTGTCAGGCGCCAGCGCCAGCATCTCTTCGAGCAGGCGGAAGCCTTCGTTGACGTCGTCCGGTTCGGGCGGCAGGCCCAGGTCCATCGTCACCACCGGCGGCTCGTGGCGACGCAACTGGGCGATCGCGCTTTCGCGGTCGCTGGCCAGCACCGTTTCGAAGTCGCCAAAGGCCCACCGCATCTGCTTTTGCAGCGCGGGGTCATCTTCAACGACCATCAGTGTGCGTTGTTTTTCAGTCATCAATCCGCATCGGAACGTTCACGCGCCAGATGCCCCGGCGCCGGCAGCAGAAGATCCATGGTGGTGCCTTCGCCGGGCGTACTCTCGACCACGATATCGCCTCCCAGTTCGCGCAGATATTGCCGCGCCTCGAAGACGCCGATCCCCATGCCACTCGACTTGGTCGTCTGAAAGGGTTTGAACAGCTGGTCGCGGATGAAGTCGGCACTCATCCCACTCCCCGTATCCCTGACCTGGATCACCGCCCGGGCATCGTCAACCCTGCGCAGGCATGCCGTCACCATACCATCGTCGTCCGTGGCGTCGAGGGCATTTTGCACGATGTGGCCCACCACCCGCTCCAGCCGCTCCGGGTTGGCGCGCACCCATATCGGCGCGTCGTTCAGCGACACCTCGACCGACGGCTTGATGTGCTCCCGCCGGCGACAGATCCGGCCCAGCATGTCGCCCACTTCGACCGGTCGATCCGGCTCGATCGAGGTCTTTTTCTGCAGTTGCTGCATCAGGTCGCGCATTTTCTGCTCCACATGCGCCACGGTCTCGAGCATGTCGGCTTGGAACTCCGGGTCGTCCTTGTAGCGCTCGGCATTCTTGAGCATCAGCGACAACTGGGCGACGAGGTTCTTGAGGTCGTGCACAACGAAGGCCGACATGCGATTGAAGGCATCGAACTTGCGCGCCTCGATCAGCGCTTCGGCGGTCTGCATCCGGGCCAGGTAGCTGGCCGCCTGGCGCTGCGCGGTCTTGAGCAGATCGAGCACTTCCCAGTTGATTTCCAGCGGGGTACGCGGCGCCAGCAAGACCACGAAGCCGATCATCCGCTCACCGGCGATCAGCGGCACCACCAGCCACGCCTCCGGCATCTCCGACAACCAGCGCGGCGGTTTCAGATCCCCGTAGGTCTTGGGCCGCATGCGAAATTCCTCGAGATTGAAAACCCACCCTTCGCCGGCAAGGAAACGGCACAAAGCACCATCGGCGGGTTCTTCCTCAGTGATCTCGGGCGTATTGAGCCGGGCGCGCATCTGGTAGCGCCCGTGCCCGTCATCCAGCCACAGGCCGCCGCCCGCGCTTTCGACCAGATCGCCCAGCGCCGCGATGGTCGCCTGCCCCAGGTCCTGGTAGTCCTCGTGTGCCGCCAGCGCGCGGGTGAATTTCAGCCATTCGGCGCGATAGTCGTAGCGATACGGGAAGAAATGCTTGTTGAGCAATACCCGCAAGCGTGCCCGCTGGGCGCCTGAAAACACCACCACGCCGAGCAGCAGCAAGGCGGCAAAAAGCAGCGTGACCTGCAGGGCACGCCCCCAGTCGCCGCCAAAATAGCGGACGTAATAGCCGGCTGCGGCAACGATCAGCAGATACAGGCCGGAGGCCGCCAGCGCGGTGGAGTGAAACATCAGCTCGCGCGACACCGACAGGCGTACCGCCCAGCCCGGCACCCGCGCCGCGGACATCGCCACCAGCGGCAACACCAGCGCGTGCGCCAGCCCGCGAATGCTCCAGATGTCGCGGTCGATCGCCCCGAACAGGAAGGCATCGGCATACAGATACAGGTCGAACACCGACGCCGCCGCCATCGCCAGACAGAACGGCTTGAGCCCCCAGCGTGATTCAGAGGGCAACAAGCGGTACAACTGCTCAGTCAGCACCAGGAAAAACACGGCGGTGAGCAGCTGAGAGAAAATCACCCCGGCCGGCACATCAAACGGCAGTGACACCCCCAGCAGGCCCATCACCACCAGGGCGAAGCGGGCCAGCACCACCCCCACCGCGACCTGTACCGGCCAGCGTCGACGGCCACTGTCGATACGCGACACCAGACGCAGCACGAACCACAGCCAGGCGCCATCGCGGACCACCGACAACAGCGCCGACGCCGCACCGGCGTAAGGCACCTCGGCAATCAGTGCCGCGCTGGCAACGCACCACGCGGTGCTGGCGCCGGTGGCAAACAACAAGGCACCACCTGGCCCCCGGCCCCGCGACGCCGCCGCGACGTAAAGACTGAACAGGAAAAACGCAATGGCAGCCAGGACATAGCCCCAGGCTGCCACATGCGCGAAATCAGGAATCATGGATCACCTTGAACGGCGAGCCCTCACTTGAGGCCGATTGGCGCGAGCATCACTGCGCGCCCTCGCCCGTCAGCACCACCCGCACGGTCTCCATCAGCACCACCATATCGAGCAACAAGGTGTGGTTCTTGACATAGTACAGGTCGTATTGAAGCTTCTGCACCGCATCATCCACCGATGCGCCGTACTGGTAGCGCACCTGCGCCCAGCCGGTGACCCCCGGCTTGACACAATGGCGCACCGCGTAAAACGGGATCTCCGAGGTCAGTTGATCGACGAAAAAAGGACGCTCTGGCCGCGGCCCAACGAGACTCATCTCGCCCATGAAGACGTTGAACAACTGCGGCAATTCATCGATGCGCAGCTTGCGGATCAACCGGCCGGTGCGCGTCACCCGGTCATCGTTGGCCGACGCCCACTTGGGCTTGCCGTCCTTTTCCGCGTCGGTGCGCATGCTGCGAAACTTGATCACCTTGAACTGGCGGCCATTCTGGCCGACCCGGACCTGGCGATAGAAAATCGGCCCGCCGTCTTCGAGCAGGATCGCCAGCGCCGCGATCAGCATGACCGGCAAGGCCAGCACCAGCAACACGAAGGACACCAGCAAATCGAAGCAGCGCTTGACCAGCGTCCGCATCATGCCCTGACGGAAGCCGTCGCCGTAGATCAGCCAGCTGGCCTTGAGGCTATCCAGCCGGACCTGGCCACGCGCCCGCTCGAAGAAGGACGACAGGTCATACACCTTGACGCCGCGCATCTTGCAGTCGAGCAACTCGCGCAGGGGCAGGATGCCGCCGCGACGCTCGCGCACCGCCACGATCACTTCATTGACATTGAACTCATCGATCGCATCGAGGATTTTGTGCTCGCCGAGAATCCGGTCCTGCGCCACCAAGCGGTTTTCATCGCCGCCCAACGGCAAGAAGCCGACGATCTGGAGGCCGCGCAAGGACGGATCGTGCAGCGCCCGTTCCACCGATTCGGCTTCGGCGCCGGTGCCGAGCACCAGCACCCGGCGGGTGAGCATCGCACTGAGCCGGCCGCGATTGGAAAAACCGCGCACTGCCAGCATGAGGCCCAGCACGAGGACGACCGACACCTCGACCGCCTCCGAGGCAAACTCACCCCACGGCAGCACCCGGAACACCGCGTAGGCCACCGGCAGGCTGACCACCACGCCGACCAGCACCCGGGCAAGCACATCCTTGATCCGCGGCCCCGCCACCGGACGGTAGAAGCCAGTGACGCTGTTGAGAATGACCATCGAAATCGCAAAAAACAGCGCGGAAGGCACCACCGTGCGCCAGTCGGCCACGCTGACCTGGGGCTGCCACACCAGCGCGCACAACACCCCGAGGAACAGGATCACCACATCGAACACGATCTGGTACAGGGTGTGAACGGGAAAGTAGTGACTGAAGATCTTCAGCATGTGCGTCTCGGCTCTTTTGCGGCGGCGCGGATTGTACCCGCGGCCGGGATGAACTTCTATGGACGCAACAATACCTGAGCAAGCATGAAGGCCCCGTGACGCACATCACGCGAGCACGACGGGATAAAAATCCGTATCGGAACAAACACCGCCCGAAACATCTATAAACCACAAATAGTTATTTATTATCAGTGACTTGTTCCTGAAGAACGCGTCACCTTGTTGTGGATGTTGTACTTCCCGACGGGCTTGCGGGCGGGCAGGCGCTTGACTTCCGCGAGCGTCTCGCCGTCGTAAACAATTATTGCGCCGTCATCTTCCCAGAGGCTGGCGAGAACATAGCGCCCGTCACGGGTGAACTCCACGTGTGCCAGCGTCTTGCCGGGCTCCGGCCGCAGTTTGGCGACCACCTCGAAGGTGTTCTTGTCGATCACCTGCAAGGTGTCGCGCCCGGTCGGGCTCATCATCGAATCGACCCAGGCGTACTTCGAGTTCTCGTGACTGCGCATGAAGAAGCCCGGCCCCAGCGTCTCGATCTCCCCAACCACCGACCAGTCCTCCATGTCGATCACGGTCACCTTGCCTTCCTTGAGGTTCGGCGAGGCCATCACCGTGCGCCCCTGCCACTGCCAGGTGATCCCCGAACCGAGATGTGGCATGCCGCTGATCGCCAGGTCGGCGATCTTGCGCCGCGCGTCGAGGTTCACCACCTGGCCGAGGGTGCCGCCCCGCGCCGCGCCCATCACCTCGGAGTAGTCCTGGGTGAAGAAAAAGTCGTCGAGCACATCGTCGAGCGGGCTGCGTCGCGGATTGAGATAGCCGCGGATGAACTCGCCCTCCTTGAGCTTGAAGTCGTGGATGATGCCGGTCGGGATATCCTCCACCGTGGGGTCGTAACTGATCTCCCACACCTCGGGCACATCCTTGAGCGCGGCCACGAAGCTCTTGCGCGGCGCGGCGTCATACACCGCCGACACCCGCGACGAGTGCTTGCCCTCCCTGTCGCGCACCTCAATCACCTTGATCAGCTCAAGATTGCCATCGAGCAGCACCAGAGTATGCGGCAGATAGTTGGCCACCGCCACCACCTTGCCATCGGCCGACACCGCCACGTTGCGGGTGTTGACCCCGGCGCGCACCTCGACCACCGGGGTCAGGTTCCAGATGTCGTACTTGGTGATCCAGCCGTCGCGCGAGGCAAAGAAAACGAAGCGCCCGTCCGGCGAAAACTTGGGCCCGCCATGCAGCGAAAAGCGCGAGGGGAACCGGTGGATGCGCTCCAGCTTGTCGCCATCGAGCACCGACACGTGATGATCGCCCTGCTCGACCACCAGAAAAAGATTCATCGGATCGGCGTCGAACTTCGGCCTGGCGGGCAGCGTCGCCTCATCGACATGAACGATGCGCGAGGCGCGGATGGTGGCCGCGTCCCACACCGGCGGACGGGCCGCCGGCTGGTAGATCCACTTCACCAGCGCATCCATCTGTTCGGCGCTCAGTGTCTGGCCGAAGGGCGGCATCTGGGTGGCCGCGCGGCCGGACTCGATCACCTTGCGCGCCGCCGCCGGACGCAGGCGCGACAGGTTCTCCGGCAGCAACGCGGGCCCCATCAGGCCAAAACGCTCGACGCCGTGGCAAGCGGCGCAGTGCTGGGCGTAGAGCTGCTCGGCCGGAACAGCTTCCCCGCGCTGGGCGGCCGAGGCATGGCCGATGATCAGCGACAGCGCGAGCAACACGATCACATGAATCAAGGTGGGCATGAGGCGTTCCGGTCTCAGGCGCGACGTCGCGGATAGGGCGTCACGGTCAGCCGCGGCGCGCCGGCGTAATCGGGCGCGAGGCCGATTTCATCGTCGTCGAGATAACAGGCCGGATCTTCCTGCCAGGCGTCACCGGTCAGTTGCTGCGCCCGCACCCGGGTATTGCCGCCGCAGATGTCGAAATGCGCGCACGCCCCACAGCGCCCTTTGACGGTCCGCGGCTGGGCCTTGAGACCGGCCATCAGCGGGTCGGACAGGTCCGACCAGATCTCGCCGAACGGCCGCTCCTTGACGTTGCCGAGGGTGTGATGCCACCACATCGTGTCCGGATGGACGTTGCCCAGATTGTCGATGTTGGCCACGTTCACGCCGCTGGCGTTACCGCCCCACTGCACCAGCTTGGCACGCAGATGGTCGGCATGCTCGGGGAAGCGCCGGGCGATCCATTGGTGAAAGTAGACCCCGTCGGCATCGTTGTTGCCGGTGGTGAATTCGCGCATCCGCCCTTGCTCGACATCGCGCAGACAGGTCTCGAACAGCAGGTCCATGGCCCAGCGGGTGAGCTTGTGCTGGGCGTCGTCCTTGCGGTTCTTGTTGCCGCGCCCGGCGTAGTTGAGGTGGGAGAAATAGAAGCGGTCGATGCCTTCGTCCTCCACCAGCTTCAGCAGCGCTGGCAGATCGGCGGCGTTGTCCTGGGTCATGGTGAAGCGCACCCCGACCTTGAGACCCAGATCGCGGCACAGCCGGATGCCCGCGAGCGATTCCTTGAAGGCGCCGGCCTTGCGGCGGAAGCGGTCGTGCGTGTCTTCGATGCCATCCAGGCTGACCCCAACGTAGTCGTAGTCAACCGCCGCGATGCGGTCGATGTTGTCCTGGGTGATCAGCGTGCCGTTGGACGACAGCGCGGTGTAGAAGCCCATGTTCTTGGAACGATGGGAGATGTCGAAGATGTCGTCGCGCAGCAGCGGCTCGCCGCCGGAGAGAATCAGCACCGGCACCCGGCAGCGCTTGAGCTCATCCATCACCGCGAACACCGCCTGGGTGTCGAGTTCGCCGGGGAAATGGGTGTCGGCGGAGATCGAGTAGCAATGCTTGCAGGTCAGATTGCAACGCCGGATCAGGTTCCAGATCACCACCGGCCCGGGCAGATTGCGGCGCGGTCCCGCTGGGGTCGGGGCCACCAGCTCGTGCATGTATTGCGACAGTCGGAACATCCGGCAAGACTCCTTTTTCGGTCAGCAGGCATTCTTGCGTGCCCCCCCGCCGACCGCGTTGATTGCGGTCAACTGTAGTCACGCGTCCGCGTCGGTGCTAACGTCGTGAAATACCAACCATTTTCCGTCGCCCCCCACGACGCCCCAGCATGGAAGCGCGCCACCTCTCGCCCATCGATCACATCGACCACAACCTGCTCGATACCTTCGTCCAGCACGGCCTGCCCGATGCCCTCGCCCCCCTGCAGCACACCCTCGCCACGCGGCTGGTGCACCCGTGCCGCCTCAGCGTCATCTGGCTCGACCGCGGCACCCGGCGCATCGCCGCCTGCATCGACGCCAGCGGGCGGCGCAAGGCCCCCGGACAGCACGATCCGCAGCACGTCGACGACAGCCCCGCACTACGCGCATGCATCCAACGGCGCGCACCGGTGCCGCGCCCCTCGAAGAAAGACCGGCTGATCGCCTGGATTGCCGAGGACGATTTCCTGCCGCTGGTCTGCCTGCCGCTGCAGCGTGGCGACACCATCCTCGGCGCGCTCATCGTGTTGCAACGCGCCGACGCCACGCTCCCCCCCGGCGCGGACGCCGAACTGCAGGCCTGGCTGCCGATGATGGCGACCCTGCTGGTGCATGAAATCGACGCCATCCACGGCCTGTTCGGCGCCATCCGCTTCGCGCGCGACTTCACCCTGATGCGCGACACCGAAACCGGCCAGCACCAGCTGCGCATCGGCGGCTACGCCCGCATTCTGGCGCGCGCGCTGGAGGACGCCCACGGGCTGGACGAACGCTTCGCGCAGGAAGTGGCGCTCTACGCGCCCCTGCACGACATCGGCAAAGTCGGCATTCCGGACGAGCTCCTGCTCAAACCGGGCAAATTCGATGCGGAGGAACGCGAGCGCATGCAGGCCCACGCGGCCAACGGCGCTGCCCTGATCGACCGGCTGATCGAGGATTTCGGCCTCGCCGGCAACCCGCGCATCGACACCCTGCGGGCGATCGTCGCCTGGCATCACGAATACCTCGACGGCAGCGGCTATCCGGAAGGCCGCAGCGGTGACGACATCCCGCTGGCGACGCGCATCATCACCATCTGCGACATCTTCGACGCACTCACCAACGTGCGCGCCTACAAACAGCGCTGGTCACTCGACGAAGCGTTTGAACTGCTCAAGTCGATGGCCGACAAGTCGCAGCTCGACAAGGAATGCATGCAGGCCTTCCTGAGCCAGCGCAAGCGCCTCACCGAGGTGTGGCACAACTACGCCACCAGCGGCGTATAGCACCCACCGCGTCGGGGGTCAGTCGCGAATGCGCAGGCCGGTTTTCTTGAGGATGCGCGAGCTGAACAGCACGTCGTGACTGCGCAGGGCATCGCCCAGCACCTCGGCAATCGCCGTCACCTGCCCAGCCACGTCTTCGCGCGCGCGCGCATGCACCATCGCGAACAGGTTGTAGGGCCAGTCCGGCAGATGGCGCGGGCGCTGGTAGCAGTGGGTGACGAAGGGCAGCGCCCCCACCGCCGCGCCCAGCGCGTCGATGCGCGCGTCGTCGACATCCCACACCGTCATCCCGTTGGCGGTATAGCCCAGCGCGTAGTGATTGGGCACCGCGCCAATGCGCCGGATGATGCCGGCGTCGAGCAGGGCCGCGAGGCGCGCCTGCACCTCCGCGGCCGACATCCCCAGCGTGGCGCCGATCGCATGGTAGGGCTGCGGCACCAGCGGCAAGCCGCCCTGGGTGGCGACAATCAGGGCGCGGTCGCGCGGGTCGAGCGATTCGAGCCGGGTCATGCCTGCAACTTCATTTCGACGAAATATTCCTTCAGTTTCGGGAACGGGAACACCTTGAGCCCGGTATCGGCCTCGATCCCCGCCACCGCCGCGTCAATGCCCTCGGCGGTCTCCGTGGCCAGCACGAACCACATGTTCAGGGCATGTTCGCGACGATAGTTGTGGGCCACTTCCGGCAAGGCATTGACCTGCGCGTTCACCTCTTCGAACCGGTCCTCCGGCACCGCCATCGCCGCCAGCACGAAACGCCCGCCCATGCGCTCGATGTGATACATCGGCCCGAAGCGGGTCAGCACCCGGCGCTCGAGCATCTCCTCCAGCCGCGCCAGCAGGGCCGCCTCGGACAGGCCGAGCTGCTCCGCCACCGCCTGATAGGGCGAATCGCACAGCGGGAAACCGCCCTGCAGGGCATTGATGATGCGCCGGTCGAGCGGGCTCAGGTCTACCGGGGCCTGGCGTTCAGACACGCCGCGCGCCTCCGGCGGCGTAGCGCGCGCCGCATTGCTTGAAGCGCCGGGTCGAGAACAGCACGTCCGACGGATACCCCGCCAGACCGCACTGCGCGACGATCTGCGAGAGCCGCTCGCGCACCGCCGCCCGGCTGTGACCGTGGATCATGCAGTACAGGTTGTAGCGCCACCCCGGCTCGGCGCGCTCGCGCCGGTAGCACAGATTCACATCGTCCGCCGCCGCCAGCCGATTGCCCACCGCATCGACCGCATCGTCGGGCACGTCCCACACGCACATCGCGTTGGCGCGGTAACCCAGCTCATGATGGCGCACCACCACCCCGAAGCGCTTGATCACCTTGCGTGACACCCAGTCGCGCAGGGTGTGCAGCACCGTCGACTCGCTGACCCCGGCCTCGCGACCGATGCGCGCAAACGGGCGCGCCAGCAAGGGAATGCCCCCTTGCAGCGCGGCAACGATCGCGCTCTGCTCGCCCGTCAGCAGCACCGGTTGGCTCGGGCCGCGCGAGACGTGCGAGACGGTGCGCGAGCGGGTCGCCAGGTCAAAGCCCAGATCGATGTGGAACTCCACCCGCAAGGGCAGGGCAATCACCGGGCAGCCGGTGTCGCGGCGGATGTCGCGCAGCACCCGCGCGAGGATCACCGCATCCGGCGCGGTCACCACGAACCACAGATTCCACGCATGCTCGCGCGCGTAGTTGTGATTGACCTCCGGATGCGCGCTCACCACCCGGGCGATGGCTTCCAGCCGGTCCGGCGGCGCCTGCAGCGCGGCCAGCGTGCTGGCCCCCACCCGGCGCGGCGAAAACACCGCTCCGACGCGGCTGACCGAGCCGCTCCGGCACAGGATCGCGAGACGCTCCAGCACCGTGCTTTCTGCACAGTCCAACTCGCGCGCGATGCGCTGGAAGGGGCGGGTGACCAGCGGAAAATCGCGCTGGAAATTGTTCAGCAGACGAAAATCGTATTCGTCCGCAAACACCGGCGGCGGCGTGGCCAGCGTGGTCGCAGTATCGAGCATCATAAGCTTCCCCTCAGAATCCGATCCGGCTCGCGCGATGCGAGAAAAAGATCCCCGATGGCGCCTCGGCCGGCAACACCGCGCGGGCCTCGAGCGTGGCGGTGTCATACACCGTGACGCGATTATCGTCGCGCGCCGAGACCCAGACCTCCTCGCCGCGCGGGGTGAATTCCATGTGCAGCACCGCCTTGCCCGGCGCCAGGGTGCTGACCACCGCGCGGCTCGGAGTGTCGATGACCTGCACCCAGCCATTGTCGGGGAAGGCGAAATTGACCCAGATCTGCCGGCCATCGGGGCGCGCCATCACAAACACCGGCTGGCCCTTGACCGGAATCCGGCTGGCCTCGGCCCACGTCCGGGTATCGACGACCAGCACTTCGTGGCGACCGATCGCCGGCAAGAAAGCGTAACCGCCGGCCAGCGCCCAGCCGCGCAGGTGCGGCATCTTGTAGACCGGCAGCTTCTCCTCGCCGCGACCGTAACCGCCCAGAATGCGCTGCACGCCCTTCCCGGTGGCCCACAGATCAAGCAGCGCGAGGCCGTCCTCGCCAAACAGGCCGGCGATGAAGTAGCGCCCGTCGGGCGTCACCAGTCCGTCGTAGGGTTGCCGTCCGGCCGCAAAGCGCTCCGTTTTGGGCTGGCGCGGATCGGAAAAATCGGTAACCCAGATCTCGCCCGCATCAAACAACGCATAGGCAAACTTCTGCCCCGGCACGTCGGCCAGACCCACCACTTTGGAGAACTGCCCCGGCGCGTATTCGGCCGGCACCTCGGAAACCAGCTCCAGCGTCTCGGCATCGAAGGCCTTGATGCCGCCGGGCTTGTAGTTCTGGGCGACCACCAGCCGCCCGTCCTGCGACACCGAGCCGCCAATCGAATTGCCGGCCTGGATCACCCGCTTGACGATGCGCCGGGTGAGCAGGTCCACCTTGGTCAGCCCACCGTCGCGGCCAAACACGAAGGCGTAGCGCGCATCGCGCGAATAGGTGACGTGCGCATGGGACAAATCGCCCAGCCCCGTGACCTGGCCGAGACTGGCGCGGGCGCTGTGGTCGACCACCTGCAACGAGCCGCTGGCGCGTTCGATCACCACCCCCAGATCGCCGGTACCGCGCAGCGCCGGGGTCTGCGCGCATCCCGCCAGCACACCGGCGCACAGCGCCATCGCCGCCAGGCCTTGCCTTGCAAAATTCATTGTGATCTCTCCGTCGAATCAGCGCGCTGAGGGAAGCCCTCCATCAGCTGCGCCACAATCCAGGCCGCTTCCTGCGCGTTCATGAAGCGCGCCCAGCCCGGCATGGCCGTCCCCGCCCGGCCATAGAGCACGGTGCTGACCAGCGCTTCGGCGGGTTTGCCGGCCAGCGCGTCGGGCAACAAGGCCGGGCCCAGACCGCCTTTGAAGGTCAGCCCATGACAGGAACCGCAGTCCTGACGAACCATGTTGATCAGCTCGGCACGCCGATCCGGGGCGGGCGCGGCGCTCTGGGCGTGCGCGCTGTGGGCGGCCACGAACGCCACCCCAAGCAAGACCAGCACATGCACCCACAAGGACTTTTTTCCGCCCATCCGGACCCCCTCATTCAAGCGTCCGGCCATCTTGCGCGAAGGCGTGGCGGGCGCCCTTGATGGTCATCAAAGGGGGCTCAGGCTGCCCCCGGGTCGAAAAGAACAAGGGCGCCCGCAGGCGCCCTCATGAGGCTCAAACGCCGCCGAACCGGCGGCTTGAAAGCCGCTTACTTCTTGGCCGCGTTGATGTCGGCGTCGGCGTCGATACCCAGGCTATAGCCGAAGGAGACGTGGTGGAAGCGACCCTTGGCGTTGTCGTCGTGGATCGCAAAACCGAAGTTGTAGGTCTTGCCCGAGGCCAGCGCGATGTCGCCCTTGCCGCCGCCCGCCAGCTTGCGGGTGAACACTACCGACCAGTTGCCGCCTTCGTTCTTCCCCTCGGCGCTGACCAGGCCCTTGCCGCCTTCCATCACGCGCTTGTCGGCAACATAGCCATCATGGATTTCGCCCTTGCCGCTGCGCCACTGCATCAGGTCGTAAAATTGACCGGAATCCACGTTGCCGCCGGTGACGTACTTGGTTTTCTTGTCATCGGCACCCGGCATGGTGCGGGCATCCTGGTGACAGGTTTCCCAGCAGCCGGACTGGTCGGCACGCTCGATCTTGTTGTCTTCGAGCATGAAGGCGATCTTCACCGGATTGTCGGCGTCCATCTTGGGCGCGCCCGAGGCCGCCGGCTGTTTCCAGCTGAAGCGCAGGTAGAGGTTCTCGCCATCGTTGGCGGCTTGCACGTTCACCGTGATCGACGGTGCCTTGCCGGGGATCGGGGTCGGCTCGATCTTGCTGCCGCTGGCCATTTTCTTGCCCATATCGGCGATTTCTTCGTCATGGCAATCGACACAGGCCTCGCCCTTCTTGAGCAGACGCGCGCCACCATGCT
>JAGRFO010000283.1 GCA_020446005.1 Rhodocyclaceae bacterium
GGCAGACCCCGCGACGATGGCGTTAACGCGCCTGCGCGTCGGCGACACCGTCGGCGGATTGGATTTGCTGTCGCAGGCGCTCGCCGACGACCCTGCCGCGCTGTCCATCGAGCGTCTTGGCGCGGTACGGCACGCCGAACTGGCCGACGCCATTTCGGCCGCCGCGGCGCAGCGTTTTGCCACCGGGGATGTCGACACCGCCCAGCATCTGGTATCGATGCTCAACGCCATGGCCCCGTTCGACCCGGCCGTGGACGCCGCGTTGATGCAGCGTCTCGGCCCGTGGCTGGCCATGGCCGCGCCCACCGCGGGCATCGAACCGGCCGCCGGCGATTCGGGCGAAGAACCGATGATGTACACCGTGCGCCGTGGCGACACGCTGTGGTCGATCGCCCGCCGCACCACCGGCGACGGTCGCAACTGGCGACGCATCTTCGAGCGGCACAACATGGCGGTCGACATCGGCCGGGGGGGCGAGCGCATCGCCAACCCGCACCGCCTGGTACCGGGCCAGAAGGTTCGCGTGCCGCTCAGCCCCAGCACCGGCACCAACGCCATCGACTACCACGTCGCGGCCGGCGAATCGCTGTCGCGGATTGCCGCGCGCATCTACGGCGATCCGCAGCTGTGGCGTCACATTCAGCGCGACAACGCGGATCGGGTGCGCGATCCGAACCGGATTTATCCCGGCCAGGTGCTTGTCCTCACCCCGCGGCGTGGGGCACGATAGCCCGCGTCCTCAAGTCATCCGGCAGGCCGCCGTACAATGACAGACACATTGCCGACCCACCTCTCCACAGCCACCCGAGCGGGGACCCATGGACCCAATTGACGACCTGCCGCCCGACGACGGCCCGATGCTCGACCCGGTAAAAATCGCCGCCCCATGGATGGACGAGCGCTCTCACACCATGCTGCGCGAGTTCTTCCGCGTCGGCGTCAAGTCGCGCTGCGTGCTGGTCGAGCCGGAACGCGCGCAAGCCATCCTGATCGACCTCGACCGCGGCGAAGCCGCCCGCCGGCTGCAGGAGGCCCGCCAGCGCTGGCCCAACGTGCCGATCATCGAACTGAGCGTCAATCACACCAACGAAGCGCTGTTCGTGCGCAAGCCGCTGCGCGCCAGCGGGATGGCCCGCGCCCTGCTCAGCGTGCGCCGGCGGCTGCGCCTGAATGACGACCCGGTGACCGAATCGGTCAGCGTCGCGCCCGCCCGCGCGGTTGCCGAGAGCGCCGCCACCCGCGACGCCGAGGACGAGACCACGAGCTTTCTGGTCGGCGTCAACAGCGACGTCAACCCGGCCGATCCGGCCGGTTGGGCGCGCGCCTTCTACGCGCCGGAAGAATTCCTGCAGGGCCACCTGCAACGCGCCGCCGCCGAGGCCGACGCCAGCGGCCGCGCGATGTCGCTGAGCGGGGTGTGGGGGACCTGGATCATCCCGCCCGGAAATGGCGCGATCCACATCGACATGCCGGATCGCCAGCTGCGCTCGCTGTGCGTGGTTGGGATGAGCAGCAAGGAGGTCCGCCTCGCCGCGGTGGACGCCGACATCGACATCACCCAGGCGCCACATTTCACCCCCCGCGACGCGCTGCTGTGGAAGGTGACGCTGTGGACCGCGCGCGGCCGCGTCCCGCAGGGCGTCCCGCTCGACCAGCCGGTGTATCTCAAGCACTGGCCGGATCTCAACACCCTCACACCGCTGCCTCACGCGCTGCGCATCGCCGCGCTGTGGCTCAACCACCCGCTCAGCCTGATCGCCCTGGCCGAACGCCTCGCCCTGCCGCAGCGCAACGTGTTCGCCTTCTACGCCGGCTGCGCCGCGCTCGGTCTGTGCGGGCCCGCCCGTCGCGCCGCCGACGCGCTGGTCGACGCCCCGGCCGTCAGTCCCTCGGGGATGCGCGCGCTGATGTCGCGCCTGAGCGGCCGACTGGGCCGGGGATCGGTGCCGGAATCGGCGATGTAGGCCTCACCCCGCCCCCGCCGCCAACTTGCGCGATCCCGCGCCGGCAGGTTCAATGGCCGTCGTTCGACGGGAGGGGATGATGGTGTGGGGTGAGATTTCGGCCTTTGTGCGCCAGTTTCTGGATGTGGCCGCGGCGCTGCTGGTGTTCTGCCTCGGCCTCGGGGTGCTGGCGGTGGGGTGGATGTGGGTGGTCGACCGCCGCCAGACGCGTCAGACGATCCGCCGCAATTTTCCGGTCATCGGCCGCTTCCGCTACGTGTTCGAGCATCTCGGCGAATTCTTCCGCCAGTATTTTTTCGCCCAGGACCGCGAGGAGTTGCCCTTCAACCGCGCGCAACGCAGCTGGGCCTATCGCGCCGCCAAGAACGTGGACAACACGGTGGCCTTCGGCTCGACGCGCAACATCCACGAGCGCGGCGCGATCCTGTTCCTCAACTGTCCCTACCCGACTCTGGACGAGGACGCGGTGTCGCCCGAGCCGCTCACCTTCGGCCCGTATTGCCCTCAGCCCTACACCACCGCCAGCATCGTCAACATTTCCGGGATGAGCTATGGCGCGCTGTCGGCGCCGGCGCTGCGGGCGCTGTCGCGCGGGGCGCGGGCGGCGGGCTGCTGGCTCAACACCGGCGAGGGCGGGCTGTCGCCGCATCATCTGGAAGGCGGTTGCGACATCGTGTTCCAGATCGGCACCGCCAAGTACGGGGTGCGCGATCTCGACGGCCGCTTGAGCGACGACAAGCTGCGCGCGATTGCCGCCCACCCGCAGGTGCGGATGTTCGAGATCAAGCTCAGCCAGGGCGCCAAGCCGGGCAAGGGCGGCATCCTGCCGGCGGTGAAGGTGAGCGCCGAGATCGCGGCGATCCGCGGCATCCGCGCCGGCGAGGATTCGATCAGCCCCAACCGCCACCGCGAGATCACCTGCGAGGACGACCTGCTCGACATGATCGCGCGGGTACGCACGGTCACCGGCAAGCCGGTCGGGATCAAAGCGGTGATGGGTGCGCAGGGCTGGCTGGACCGGGTGTTCGAGGCGGTCAACCGGCGCGGCATCGAATCGGCGCCGGACTTCATCACCGTCGATGGCGCGGAGGGCGGCACCGGCGCGGCCCCGCAACCGCTCATCGACATGGTCGGGCTGTCGCTGCGCGAGGCGCTGCCGCTGGTGGTGGACAAGCTCACCGAGCACGGCCTGCGCGAGCGGGTGCGGGTGATTGCCTCGGGCAAACTGATGGTGCCGGGGCAGGTGGCCTGGGCGCTGTGCATGGGCGCCGATGTGGCGGTGACGGCGCGTGGCTTCATGTTCGCGCTGGGCTGCATCCAGGCCCTGCAGTGCAACCGCAACACCTGCCCGACCGGCATCACCACCCACGATCCGGACCTGCAGCGCGGGCTGGACCCGACCGACAAGGCGACGCGGGTGGCGCACTATCACCACAATCTGAGCCACGAGGTGGAGATCATCGCCCACGCCTGCGGGGTGGCCTCGCCGCGCGGACTGCGCCGCTATCACGCCCGCGAGATTCAGGCCAGCGGGCGTTCGGTGCCGCTCGACGAATTGTTCCCGGTCTCGGTGGTGCGCCGCGCGGCCGCGCCTGCCGCCTCGACCGACGACGCCACCTCGGCGGTGTAACCGGCCTGGATGAAGCGCGCGGCCTGCGCTTCGGGCAGCGGGCGGGCGTAGTAGTAGCCCTGCATCAGGTCGCAGTTGAGCCCTTTGAGGTAGTCGGCCTGGGCGCGGGTCTCGACCCCCTCGGCCACCACGGTGAGGCCGAGGTTGTGGGCCAGCCCGATGGTGGCGGCGCAGATCACCGCGTCGTTGGGGTCGTCCTCGATGTCGGTGACGAAGGTGCGGTCGAGCTTGAGACGGTCGATCGGCAGCAGCTTGAGGTAGGCCAGCGAGGAGTAGCCGGTGCCGAAGTCGTCAATCGACAGCAGCACGCCAAGGCGCTTGAGGGCGCGCAGGGTGTTGATCGTCACCCGCGGGTCTTCCATCGCCACCGATTCGGTCACCTCCAGTTCGAGCAGATGCGCGGGCAGGCCGGTGGTGCTGAGGGCATGCGCGACCTGCGCCGGCAGGCGGGTGTTGTGCAACTGGCGGGCGGAGATGTTGACCGCCATGTGCAGATCGCCCAGCCCGGCGTCACGCCAGCGCTGCAAGGCGGCGCAGGCCTCGCCCAGCGCCCATTCGCCGATCGGGCCGATCAGGCCGACCTCCTCGGCGAGCGGGATGAAGTCCCCCGGCGGGACCAGCTCGGTGGGCGACTTTCGCCAGCGGATCAGCGCTTCGACGCCGACGATCTGGCCGCTGACCGCATTGACCTGCGGCTGGTAGTGCAACTCCAGCGTCCGGGCGGCGATGGCGTCGCGCAACTCGGCTTCCATCCGCAGGCGCTGGGTGGCGGCTTCGGTCATGTCGAGGTCGAAGAAACGGTAGCCGCCGCGCCCGGCGCCCTTGGCGGCGTACATCGCGATGTCGGCGTTTTTCATCAGCGCGCCGCGGTCGTCGCCATCCTTGGGGAACATCGCGATGCCGACCGAAGCCGAGGGCAGGATGCGTTGCCGCGCCAGTTGCATCCCTTCGGACAAGGCCGCCAGCAAATCGTCCGCCAGCTTGGCCACCACCTCGACGCTGTGCGCATCGGTGAGCACCACCACGAATTCGTCGCCACCAGGACGCGAGACGATGTCGGACTCGCGCAGCGAGGCGCGCAGGCGACGCGCGATCTCGATCAGGAATTCATCGCCCACCGCGTGGCCGAGCGCGTCGTTGATGGCCTTGAAGTTGTCCATGTCGATGAACATCAGCGCCAGCTGGGTGCGATGCCGGCGCGCATCGGCGATCGACTGCGCCAGGCGCGCTTCGAGGGTGTAGCGGTTGTCCAGCCCGGTGAGCGGGTCGCGGTGGGCGAGCCGTTCGATCGCCGCGGCGGCGCGCTTGTGCTCGGTGACATCGGTGTAGATGGTGACGAAGCCGCCGTCGGCCAGCGGCAGGCCGCGAATCTCCAGCACCGTACCGTCGGGTCGAGTGCGCTCGAAAACGTGGGCCTCGCGCAACTCGGCGCGGGCGATCAGCTCGCGGACTTTTTCCTCCGGATCGCACACCCCGTATTCGCCGCGCAGGGCATTGAAGCGGAAGATGCGCTCCAGCGTCACCTCGCCCTCGAACAGGCTGTCGGGGAAGGCGAGCAGGCGACGGAAGGCGACGTTGGCGGTGACCAGCCGGAACTGGCCGTCGAACAGCGACACCCCGCCGGGAATGTTCTCGATCAGGGTGGAGAAGGTTTCGTTGCGCGCCCGCAATTCCTCCTCGACCAGAATCCGGTCGGTGATGTCGGTGTAGGTGGTGATGAAGCCCACCAGCGCGCCGTCGATCGACATCGGCCGGCCTTCGACCAGATGGGTGCGCCCGTTGGGCCGGGTGCGCGTGAAGCGGTGGGGTTCGAAGCGCGCCGCCAGCGTACAGCGCTCGCGCACCAGCTGGTCGACGTCACCGCCGCCATATTCACCGCGCTGGGCCGGAATGCGGACCAGCGCCTCAAAGTCGGCGTCATCGTGCACGGCCTCTGGCGGCAGCTCAAGCACCTCGGCAAAGCTGTGGTTCCAGTGCTTGAGGCGCAAGGATTCGTCAAACACCGAGATGCCCTGCGGCAACTGTTCGAGAATCGTCTGCAGATAGGCGCTGCGGCGGGTCAGCGCGCGCTCCATGGCGCGCCGCTCGGTGATGTCGTTGTAGATGGTGACGAAGCCGCCACCCGGCAGCGGCGCGCCCTTGACCTCCAGCACCCGCCCGTCGGGGCGCACGCGCTCGATGACGTGCGCCGCGGGGTGGCGGGCCAGCTCGACCATCCGCGCCACATGGGCGTCGACGTCCACGTCGCCATACTCGCCGCGCGCCGCGTTGTAGCGGATCACCTCCGAGAAGTGCGGATGGTCTTTGACCAGCGACTCGGGCACCCCGGTCAGGCGCAGCGACTCCTGGTTGTAGAGCGCCAGTTGCAGATCGGCGTCGAACACCGTCACCCCGCTGGGGATGCTCTCCACCAGCACCTCGAGCAAGGCGTGCTTGGCCTGCAACTTGTGCTCGGCCTCGCGCCGGTCGGTGATGTCGGTGTAGCTGGTGATGAAGCCGACGATCCTGCCGTCGAGCTGCATCGGCTTGCCTTCCACCAGGTGGGTGCGCCCGTTGGGGCGGCTGCGCTCGAAGCGGTGCGGCTCGAACTTGAGCGCCAGCGCGCGCCTCTCGGCCACCAGCTCGGCCGGATCGCCGGGCCCATATTCGCCGCGCCGCGCCGGAAACATCAGCAGATTGTCGAAGGGGACGCCGGCGTACACCGCAGAGGGCGGCAGGTCGAGCACCTCGAGCAAGCCGGCGTTCCAGCGCTGCAGGCGCAGCTCGTCGTCGAACACCGAGATGCCCTGCGGCAGGTGATCGAGAATCGACTGCAGATCGAAGGCCTCGCGCTTGAAGGCGTCCTCGGCCGCGCGCCGTTCGGTGATGTCGGTGTAGACCGTCACGAAGCTGCCGTCGGGCAGGGTTTCGCCATGCACCTCCAGCACCGTGCCGTTGGGCCGGGTGCGCTCGATGCGCCGGCCGCGCGGCAGACGCGCGCGGGAGAGGATGATCTCGACCAGGGTGTCGATATCGCCGGGGCCATATTCGCCGCGCGCGGCGTTGAAGCGCACCAGCGCCTCAAGCGTTGGCGGCCCGTCCGCAAACAACTCGGCGGGCAGGTCGAGCAGCGCGCAGGCGGCCGGATTGTAGGCCACCACCCGCGACTGGCTGTCGACCAGGGTGACGCCGACCGGGATGTTGTCGAGGATGCGCTGGAAATGCGCGTTCTCGCGCCGCAGCGCCTCAAGCGTCTGCTGCGTCCGCAGCGCCCAAATGCTGGCCACAATGGCCAGCACGGCAAGCAGCACGACGCCGAGTTCCACTCAGCGCGCTCCAGCGTAAGAATGCGGCACGGTCGTCTCCACACGGCGCCGGATATCGTTCCGGTCGTCCGGGAGTTAACGGCACATGGCAGACTTCCTTGAAAGATTCGCGCGGCGCTCAGCGCACCCGGTAGAGCACCGTGACTTCGCGCTCGCCGGAGGCCGGATCGAGCACCTGAACGTCGATGCGCGTGCCGTCGGCGGACATCGTGAACGACGAACGCAGCGGATAGCCATCCAGCGTGTAGCTGCCCTGACCCTGCCGCCCGGACACCGTGGCGACCCCCTCGACGTAGCCATCCGGGGTATTGCCGCGGAACATCAACTGGTTGCCGCGCTGTGCGATCTCGTGCATGCCGCCCTCGGCGTCCCGCCACAGCCCGGTGAAATTGCCGGCGCTGGCTGTGACTGCCGGCGTGACGGGCGCGACCGGTGCCGGCGCGACCACCGCTGGCGTGTCATGGATCACCGGCGACGGCAGGGGCGGTTCCCCCCCGCCATTCTCCTCCGCCACGATGGCGACCATCGCCAGCAGCCCGATCCCGGCGCCGATATACCACTTGCGCTTGCCATCCGGACCCGGCGGCGGGGTCGGGGGCGGATCGTCGGCCAGACCGAGCACCTTGCGCAAGGTGGCGACGAGGGTGGTCACGTCGAAGTCCCAGCGCTTGTCGGTGAGCTCGGTGGCATTGCGCCGCGCCAATGACTGCAGGTCGTCCGGCAGCTCATCGGTACCCGGCATCTGCGCCCCATCGACCAGCACCGGAATCACGCGCACCCCGTCGCGCTTGAGCGCGGTGGCAATCTCCAGCCGGGTGTAGTCGTTGGGGTCGTCGAGGCGGCGCCGGCCCTGCGCGTCGGTGGCGTCGATCCAGCGCGGCCCGATCACCGCGATCACCACCGAACAGGCACGCAGCGCGCGGTCGATGGCCTCGACGAAATCGACCCCCGGCTCGATCGTCTCCACGTCGCGGAAAATCGGCACGCCGGCAAGGTGGTCGCGCAGGTGGTCACACAAGCGCCCCGCCGCGCTCTGGCTGTCCTGCCGCCGGTAACTGACGAAAATCCCCTGCATCGCGCCCTCCTCCCGGCCGATCCGCATGAGCTGCCACCATAGCCGCATTCCATGCCAATGGCGAGTCCCGCCCGCCGCACCCGACAGTGTGACATCGGTGCTTGTGAGCACCGCCGCCGGCCACCATACTGGCGCCTTGTTTTGTTGATCACGAGAATACAGATGTCATCACTCAGGACGCTCGCCCTCGCCGCCGCGCTGCTCGCGCTGAGCGCATGCACCGCCAGCACCCCGGTCAAGTCGGTCGCCAGCCCGCCGCTGCCCGCCGAGACCCAGAACACCACCGCGCCGCAACCGGCGCCAGCCCCGGCCCCCTCCCCGGCCCCCGCGCCCGAGGAGACGGCCGAGAGCGCCGCCCCCGCCGTGCACTACACCCTCGACGAAGCGGCGCGCATGACCGACTGCGTCGCCATGACCGACACCGCGATGTACACCGCGATGCGCCGCGCCGCCGGCAAGACCGAGGAAGAAGCGCTGCACATCTTCAGCGGCCGCCGCGATGAAGAACGCGACGCCGCCATCGTCCGTCAGGTGTATGCCGACAAGGTCAGCAACGTGTGGGACTACAGCGTCGGCTACTTTCAGCGCTGCGCCAGCACCCAGGCGGGAGTGCCCGCCGAGCGCCTCGAACTGGCCAGCTACTGCATGCAACGCCAGATGATCGGCGGTCTGGCCTACGCCTTCCGCGCGCAGGAGCGGCCGCGCCAGGCGGCCTACGACTACTTCGCCAAGTTCAACAGCCCAGTGGTGCGCGAGATCATCAATTCGGTGTACGACAGCAACGCCGACCGCGACACCCTCCGCCTCCAGCAGTGGAACGCCTGCATCGCCGCCATTTCGGGCTGATTGGCGCTCACAACAGCGGCGCCAGCCAGCGCCGCGCCGCGTCCACGCCCAGCCCGGTGCGGCCGGCCCAGTCGGCGAGCTGATCCTCGCCGATCTTGCTGAGCGCGAAGTAGTGGCTCTGCGGATGTGAGAAGTAGAAGCCGCTGACCGACGCGGCCGGCAGCATGGCCATCGATTCGGTCAGCCCCATGCCGGCGTTGGTGGGCGCGTCGAGGAGCTGAAACAGCGCCGCCTTGACGGTGTGATCGGGGCACGCCGGGTAGCCCGGGGCGGGGCGGATGCCACGGTATTGCTCGCCGATCAGCGCATCGTTGTCGAGCGACTCCTCGGCGGCGTAGCCCCAGAATTCCTTGCGCACGCGCTCGTGCAGCCACTCGGCGCAGGCTTCGGCGAGGCGGTCGGCGAGGCTCTTGAGCATGATCGCGTGATAGTCGTCGTGGGCCGCCTCGAACTCCGCCAGCTTGACCTCGATGCCGAGGCCGGCGGTGACCGCGAAGGCGCCGATCCAGTCCTTCACACCCGAGGCTTTCGGCGCGACGAAATCAGCCAGACACCAGTGCGGCTTGCCGCTCGGGCGCTCGTGCTGCTGGCGCAGGCCGTACCACGTCATCATGGTTTCCTCGCGCGCCTCGTCGGCGTAGAGCTCGATGTCGTCGCCCACGCTGTTGGCGGGGAACAGGCCAAACACCGCGCGCGCCTGCACCCACTCCTGCGCGACCAGCGTTTCGAGCATCATCTGCGCGTCGGCAAACACGTTGCGGGCGGTCTCGCCGACCACCTCGTCATCGAGGATTTGCGGAAACTTGCCGGCGAGGTCCCAGGTCTGGAAGAACGGTCCCCAGTCGATGTAGGCGCACAGGTCTTCCAGATCGACATCGAGCGCCATCACGCCTGAAGTATTCGGCTCGAAGGGCGTGTAGCCGGCTTCAGCGAGCGGATCGAAGGCGTTGGCCCGCGTCGCCGCCAGCTCGACCAGCTGCACCCCGCGCTTGCCCGCGTGCTGGGCGCGAATCCTGTCGTAATCGGCGGCCAGCTTGGTTTTGAAGTCCTCGGCGCCGCCTTCGGAGAGCAGCGCGGTCACCACCCCGACCGCGCGCGAAGCGTCGGGCACGTAGACCACCGGTTGCTCGTAGTGCGGGGCGATCTTGATCGCGGTGTGGGCGCGGCTGGTGGTGGCGCCACCGATCAGCAGCGGCACCGCAAAGCCCTGACGCTGCATCTCGCCGGCGACGTGGCTCATCTCCTCCAGCGAGGGCGTGATCAGGCCCGACAGGCCGATCGCCTGCGCACCGTGCTCGCGCGCGGCGTGCAGGATCTTCTCGGCCGGCACCATCACGCCCAGATCGACCACCTCGTAGCCGTTGCAGCCGAG
>JAGRFO010000284.1 GCA_020446005.1 Rhodocyclaceae bacterium
TTACGAATGCGCTGCTCTACCAACTGAGCTATGCCGGCAAAAACCGAAACTTGTTCAAACCGTGTCTGTACTTCCTTGCCATCAGACTGCTGGCGGCCCGAAAGCCTTATACTGCTTGCTTTTTGAGTCCGGCATCATAGCATCGCCGTCCCGATTACGAATCAGTTGCTCTACCGACTGAGCTACAGCAGCGAGGGGGCAGATTTTAGCCACTCGCTCCGAAAACTGCAAACCACGCCAATCCGCCGTTCATCGCCCAAAAACCACTGCCCGGCGTGCGGGGATCGCATTTGCCAATGCGGCTCGACTAGAGTCAGCTTAGGCCAAACGGACTGAAATCATGAACCGCGGATTCACCCTTATCGAGTTGATGCTCTCCATCGCCATCCTGGCCATTCTGGCCAGCGTGGCGGCGCCCAGTTTTACGCGCCTGATCCAGGATAACCGCGTCACCACCGAGGCCAACGGGCTGCTCTCTTCCATCGCGCTGGCGCGCTTCGAGGCGATCAAGCGCGGGGTGACGGTGACGGTGACCCCGACCAGCGGCAACTACGCGTCGGGCTGGTGTGTGCACACCGGCGCCAACTGCGCGACGGGCAAACTGCAGCAGAGCGAGGCGGTCACGGGCGTTTCGCTCGGCGGCGCGTCGGTGTCGACCGCGATCGCCTTCGACAGCTTTGGCGTCAATGCGGCACAGGTCGCGCGCACGATCACCATCGACCCGCCCAGCTGCACCAGCGGGGACACCCGCCGCCGCACGCTGACCGTCAATCCCAGCGGACACAGTGCCATCACGGTAGGAGCCTGCCCCTGATGCGAGCCCATTCCTTACCCCACCTGCAGCGCGCAACAACGCCTCGCGGCCAGAGCGGCTTCTCGCTGATCGAGGCGCTGGTGGCGATGGTGGTGCTGTCGCTCGGCCTGCTGGGTCTGGCGAGCCTGCAGATCAACTCGCTCAAGTTCAACCAGACCGCGCATCTGCGCACCCAGGCGGCGACCCAGGCCTACCGCATGCTCGACACCATGCGGGCGAGCCGCAGCGCAGTGTCCACGGGGGACTTCGACGTGGCGCTCGCCGCCGCCAAGACCGGCTCCTCGCTGGCCGCCACCGAAGTCACCGCATGGAAGGCCGCGCTCTCCAATCAACTGCCGTCAGGTCTCGGCAGCATCTGCCGCACCGCCACCGCCGACCCCACCGGGGGCTGCACCGGCGCCGGCAACTTCGTGATCATCACCGTGCAGTGGAACGAGGCCAACGCCGTCAAGGCGGCACGTGCTGCTCAGCAATTTCAACTGGTTTCACAGGTGGCGCCATGACCTTGCACAAACGCCGCTTCCACCCAGCCGGTTGCAAGCGCCAGCGCGGCTTGTCGCTGATCGAGCTGATGATCGGCATGTTGATCGGACTGCTGCTGATCGCCGGCATGATCTCGATCTTCTCCGCCAACAAGCAGACTTATCGCTACAACGAGGAGCTCGCCCGTCTGCAGGAGAACAGCCGCTTTGCGATCGAGTTCATCCAGCGCAGCCTGCGCATGGCCGGGCACATTGGCTGCCCGGAACTGAACGCGCCGGCGACCGCCCTCAAGCGCGCATCGCTGGTCCCCGCGCTCGATCTGCGCACGCTCACCTCGGTCACCGCTTACCAGTACTCCCCCACCAACACCGGCGTGCTCGGCACGATGGGGATGACCGCCAAGACCGGCACGGATGTGGTGACGGTCACCTATGGCTCAGGCGCTTCGGCCACGCTCGACACCGTCGTCCAGGCCGGCGCCGATTCGTTGGTCATCAAGAACAACGCGCTGGGCTTCAAGCAGGGTGAGGTGGCGCTGATCTCCAACTGCGAGCAGGCCGAACTGTTCAGCATCAGCAACACCCCGGCCAGTGGCACCAGCGTGACGCTGGAGCACAAGGCCTCGGGCGGCAACACCCCCGCCGCCACCACCTGGGCGTGGGCGGAAGATGCCCGCGTGATGCGCCTCAACCAGCAGATCTTCTTCATCGGCCCGTCTACCGGCCGGGTCACCAACCGCCAGGGCAACACCTTCAACTCGCTGTACGTCGGCACCAACGAGATGGTCGAAGGGGTCGAGGACATGGTGGTCACCTACGGCGTGCCGGCCACGGCGGGCGGACGGGAGGTCAGCCAGTACGTTCAGGTCGGCTCGGTCGCCAACTGGGCGGACGTGCTGGCGGTCAAGGTGGAATTGCTGATGGCCAGCGTCGATGACAACGCCATCAACGAAACTCAGACCATCACCTTCAACGGCGTCGCCACCGCCATGGCCGACCACCGCATGTACTCGACGGCGGCGACCACCATTTCGCTGCGCGGCAATGTCGACTGAAAGCCCCATGATCATGAAGCCACTCATTCCAAACCCTCTCCGCCAGAACGGCTCCGCGCTCATCGTCGGGGTGATTTTCCTGCTGGTGATGACCATGCTCGGCCTCACCGCGATGCAGACCACCACGCTGGAAGAGCGCATGTCCGGCAACATGCGCGATCGCGGGCTGGCCTTTCAGGCGGCGGAAATGGCGCTGCGCGCCGGCGACGCCGATGCCCTCACCAGCCCCACCGGCAACGGCGTGTTCGACTACCTGAGCAGCCCCGCGCCCGACGAAACCACCGCCAGCAACTGGAAAGTGGCCGCCAACGTGCGTGCCTGGAATCCGGGGCTGAGTTCGCTGGCCAGCGCCAGCGCGACGTTTCCCAACCTGAGCGAAGAGCCGCAGTACTGGATCGAGAAACGCCCCAACAAATCCGAAGGCGGAACGCTGGAAGGCGCCGTCGCCCCCACCGTCGAAGTCTACGACATCACCGCTCGCTCCACCGGCGCGAGCGGAGCCGCCACCGTCATTTTGCGCTCGACGGTCGAGAACTGAACCGCGCCGACACAACACTCGCAGGTGCCATCATGACCCACGCTCCTCACCTCAAGCCCACCCGGATTGCCCTGGCGATCGCCTCGTGCGCCGTGCTCATCAGCGCGCACTCCGCCCACGCGGCCTCGCTGGCAATCGCCCAGGTCCCGCTCTACCTCGGCGGCACGGTCGAGCCGAACATCCTCTTCGTGCTGGACGACTCCGGCTCGATGTACTGGTCGTTCATGCCCGACAGCATCTACGGCAACCGCACCACCAACCGCGCCAAGTCGAGCACCTACAACAAGATCTACTACAACCCGGCCCTCACCTACAGCGCGCCGCTCGACAAGGACGGCAACAAGCTGGCCGACGCCAGCTTCACCGCCGCGTGGTTCGATGGCTACGACCTGAGCAATCGCAGCAGCAACACCACCAACCTGTCCACCTCCTTCCGCCCGACCTGGTACTACGCCGGCACCTCGACCGAGTGGTCGGGCAACGCCGAACCGGCCTACTACTACGAGTACAGCGCGGCCTGCGGCAACGTAAACAGCGACGGCTGCTACACCAAAAAGCTGATCGCCGGATCGGGTCAGGAGCAGAACTTCGCCAACTGGTATTCCTACTACCGCAACCGCATGTATGCCGCCAAGGCAGGCGTCAGCCGCGCCTTTGGCACCCAGGGCACCGGCATGCGCGTCGCTTACGGGCGGATCAACAAGAGCAGCGGCACCATCGACGGCGTCTCCACTTCCACCCTCGATCGCGGCGTGCGCGATTTTGGTGATGTGGACATCTACGGCAACACCACCAACTACCGCAAGGACTACTTCGACTGGCTGTTCACCCAGCAACCCACCGGCAGCACCCCGCTGCGCCGCGCGCTGGACGCCGCCGGCCAATACTTTGAGCGCACCGACAGTCAGGGCCCCGCCAGCACCACTCCGGGCGTCTCTGGCGGCAAGGATCTGTCCTGCCGGCAGAACTTCACCATCCTGACCACCGACGGCTACTGGAGCGCCGGCAGTTCCTACGACGCCAACACCGCCAACGCCCGCCTGAACCAGGACGGCAGCAACGGCGCGGTGATCACCGGCCCCAACAACACCACCGGCCAGTATCTGGGGGTGGCGCCGTTTGCCGACAGCTTCTCCGACACCCTGGCCGACGTTGCCGCCTACTACTACAAGCGCGACCTGCGCACCGACCTGACCAACAACGTGCCGGTCAACTCCGATGACCCGGCCTTCTGGCAGCACATGGTGACCTTTGGGGTCGGCCTCGGCGTCAACGGCACCATCAACCCAACCACCGCATTCAACGCCATCGCCACCGGCACCGACCCCGGCTGGCCGGACCCGACCTCGTCGGACCCCGCCAAGATCGACGACCTGCTGCACGCCGCGCTCAACAGCCGGGGGCAGTTCTTCAGCGCGGGCGATCCCGACACCTTTGCCACCGCCCTCTCCGACACCCTGGCGGCCATCAACGCGCGCACCAGCTCGGCAGCCACCATCGCCTCCAACTCCGCCCGCCTGAGCACCACCACGCTGCTCTACCAGGCCAGCTTCGACAGCGACGGCTGGACCGGCGACATGCTGGCCTACAAGATCGAGCAGGACACCACCAAGAGCACCTACGGCCAGCCCATCGTCCCGCCCGCCTGGCAGGCGAGCAAAAAGATTCCGGCCGTGGCGAGCCGCAACCTGATCACCTACGACCCGACCACCCAGAATGGCATCACCTTCACCTGGGGCGCCCTCACCACCAGCCAGAAGACCGCGCTGTCGAACGACTCGACCCTCCTCGACTGGGTGCGCGGCGACCAGAGCAAGGAGCAGTCCAAGGGCGGCACCTTCCGCAACCGCAACAGCATCCTGGGCGACGTGGTCAACTCCGACCCGGCTTTCGTCGGCACCGAGGATTACAACTACGCGCTGGCGGCGTCGCTGAGCGCCTCTGAACGCTCCGCATACGCCACCCGGCGCCTGTCCACCACCTTCCAGAACCGCAAGCACATGCTCTACTTCGGCGCCAATGACGGCATGCTGCACGGCATTGACGCCGCGCTGGGCAACGAGCGTCTCGGCTACATCCCCAACGCGGTCATCGCGGGCCTCCCCGATCTGGCCGCCATCAATTACACCCACAAATACTATGTCGACGGTGCCCCGCGGGTTGCCGACGCCAAGGTAGGCAGCAGTTGGAAAACGGTGCTGGTGGGGTCCACCGGGGCGGGGGGCAAGTCCTACTTCGCACTGGATGTCGAAGACGGCTACAACTTCACCACCAGCAACGTGCTGTGGGAGGTCTCCAACACCACCAGCGGCTTCAGCGAACTGGGCTACAGCATCGGCCAGGCGTCGATCGTGCGCACCGAGAGCGGCCACTGGGTGGCAATTTTCGGCAACGGCTACAACAGCACCTCTCAAACCGCCCGGCTGTTCGTGGTCGACCTGGCCACGGGTGCCAAGCTGGCCGAAATTGACACCCACGTCGGCAACACCACCACGCCCAACGGCCTCGCCACCCCGATCGCGGTCGACGCCAACCGCAACGGCTCGATCGATCTGGTGTATGCCGGCGACCTCTACGGCAACCTGTGGAAGTTCGATTTCACCGGCAACAGCATCAGCTCGTGGAAGGTCGCCTTCGGCTCCAGCACAACCCCCAAGCCGCTGTTCATCGCCAAGGACAGCAACGGCAACCGCCAGCCAATTACCGCCAAACCGCAGGTGGGCAGCCATCCGGACGGCGGCACGATGATCTACTTCGGCACCGGCAAGTACTTCGAAACCGGCGACAACACCGATCTGGCGGTCCAGTCGCTCTACGGCGTGCGCGACGAATGCGGCCTCGCCACGGCCAGCTGCACCACCACCAACGCCTCGAAGGTCGCGCGCAGCGATCTGCTGCAACAGACCATCACCTACGAGGGCACCCAGACCTTCAACGGTAACCAGTGGGAGATTCGCCAGTTCTCGCAGAACACGCCCACCACCAGCCACCGCGGCTTCTATGTCGACCTGATCTACGGCACCAATGCGCTGGGCGAGCGGATTCTGGCCACCCCGCTGCTGTGGAGCGACCGGGTGATCTTCGTCAGCGCGATTCCCGACAACGACGCCTGCGCCGGCGGCGGGTCGAGCTGGATCATCGAACTCGCCCCCCAGAGCGGCGCGCGCACCGACTTCAGCGTGTTCGACCTCGCCAAGGACGGCAGCTATGGCGCGACCAGCGAATACAACAACAAGGCGGTCAACGCCCGCAAAGTGGTCGGCGGGATGATCAAGAACCTCGGTCAGCTCCGCGGCGTGGATGGCAAGACCCACAAATACGGCTCGACCTCGACCCGCACCATCGACACCAGCACCCAGCAGAACAGCGGCAGCCGCCGCATCTCCTGGCGCCAGATCCAGTAACGAGGATACGGACATGAACAATGCACGCCTGCGCATCACCCTGGCCGCCTGCTTCGCGCTGCTCACCGGCGGCGGCGCACTCGCCCAGACCCGAATGGCCATGCCGCTGGAAGAAATCGGGGTGGTCACCGCCGTCAGCCCGGCCACCTCGACCATCACCGTCGATGGCCGGCGGCTGAAAGTCACCACCGCCACCCGCGTCACCGCCGACGATCCGGGGATGGACTACAGCCAGGTTTCGCGCAAGTGGCTGGGCCGCCAGGTCGGGATGGACACCAACGCGGACGAGATTCGTCAGCTCCACATTTTTGGTTCCGACCGCTGACTTTGAGAGGGCTTGAGTGATGAACGTCCGGAACTCCGCAGCAGGCTTCACCCTCATTGAAGTGATGATCGTGGTCGCCATCATTGGCATCCTGTCCGCCGTTGCCTATCCGAGTTACACCGAATACGTGCTGCGCTCCAAGCGCAACGAATGCTCGGCACAAATGATGGGCATGGCGTCCGCCCTGGAACGCCGCTTTTCGACACTGGGTCGCTACGACACCGGCGGCACGCCGGGCGGATTTGGCTGCCCTGCCGACGGCGGCACCGCAACCTACACCGTCGTCCCAGTCCTCACCGCATCCACCTTCGCCATCACCGCCACCCCGCAGGGCGGGCAGACCAAGGACAGCTGCGGCAACCTGACCCTCGACGAGACCGGCACCAAGGGCGTCAGCAAGAGCACGGTTGCGGCGTGCTGGCACTGAGCACTCGACAGCCTGCACCCCTCGCATGAACCGCAGCACCCCATGACGCTACCGCGTTGCGGGCGCGTGCGCCGGCAGCCATGAGCGCGGCGGACATCCTGCTGATCGGCGTGGCCGCGTTCTTCGCCGGGGCGATGAACGCCGTCGCCGGCGGCGGCACCTTCTTCTCCTTTCCCGCTCTGCTCGCCATCGGCGTCCCACCCGTGGTCGCCAACGCCAGCAATGCTGTCGCGCTGTGGCCAGCCAGCCTGTCCAGCGCCTGGGCCTACCGCGACGTCCTGCGCCAATTCCGCCCCGCCCTGCCGGCGCTGACCTGGGTCGCCTTTGCCGGCGGACTGGCCGGCGGGCTGCTCCTGCTTGCGGCGCAAGACCGGCTGTTCTCGCGGCTGATCCCCTGGCTGCTCGGCCTCGCCACCCTCCTGTTTGCGCTCAGCGGCCCGCTGTCGCGCGGGCTGTCGCGGCGCAGCGGCGGAACGGCGCCCGCACCCGGCAACTCGATCGGCGGACTGATCTTTCAGGCCGCGGTATCGATCTACGGCGGCTTCTTCGGCGCCGGCATGGGCATCGTGATGATTGCCGCGCTGGCCATTCAGGGCCACACCCGCATGGACGACATCAATGCGCTCAAGAACTGGCTGTCGGCCGTCATCTACAGCGTCGCCGTCGCCACCTTCGTGCTCGCCGGCGCGGTGAGCTGGCCGCACACGCTGGTGATGCTTGTCACCGCGGCGGTGGGCGGATACGTCGGCGCACGGCTCGCCCGGCGCCTGCCGGCCCCGTGGCTGCGTGGTTTCATCATCGTCACCGGCAGTGTGCTGACCCTGTTCTATTTCGTGAAATGACCCGCCCGGCCGCAATTGCCTAATCCCCAGCGCTGCACGATACTTGCCCCGTTTGCCGCCACCCCCGCTGGACATGACGCCCAAACCCGCCCAACGCACCTACTGGACCAAGAACCTGCGCCTGACGCTGTGGCTGCTCAGCGCGTGGTTCGCGGTCACCTTTGTTGCCGGCTACTTTGCCGAAGCGCTCAACAGGATCGATTTCTTCGGTTTTCCGCTGGGCTTCTATCTGTTTGCGCAAGGCGCATTGCTCGCCTATCTGGCGATCGTCGGGGTGTACGTCCGCTACATGAACCGACTTGACCGGGACTGGGCGCGCGAGTCCCTCCCCAACGAAGCACGCACCCGCTTCCCGCCCGGCACCGGGGAATAACCCTTCCACTTCTGTGGAAAATTTATCGCCCCATAAAGTTTGTTAAGGTTTCTGTAAGTTTTCCTCTCGATACTGCGCACAGCCCATCACTTTCCGGCCCTGCGCGTATACCCATTTCGCGTGTTCGACCGGACCCCGGTGGAGGGCGTCAGGGGTCATTCTGGCAACCGAAGTCGGACACGGTCCGGAGATTGGCTTTTAACAACATTTGAGAGGAGATTCGCGATGGATAAGTCAGGTGAAGCCTACTGGCGTGCCACTCTCGGCCTACTTACACCAATTCTCGTAGTCTGGTTTGTCGTTTCCTTCGGGTTCGGCATCATCCTGCAACCGATGCTCGATGGCATCATGCTGGGCGGTTACCCGCTTGGTTTCTGGTTCGCACAGCAAGGTTCGATCTACATCTTCGTGGCGCTGATTTTCTTCTATGCCAAGCGGATGGGTCAGATCGACCGCGAACACGACGTTCACGAAGAGTGAGGAGAGCGGACGAATGGATCTTAAAACCCTAACCTACATCGTTGTCGGGGCCAGCTTTGCCCTGTACATCGGTATCGCCTTCTGGGCGCGCGCTGGTTCCACCAGTGAATTCTACGTCGCCGGCGGCGGCATCCACCCGGTTGCCAACGGTATGG
>JAGRFO010000037.1:0-639 GCA_020446005.1 Rhodocyclaceae bacterium
CGGTGAGCCTGCGCTTTGCCTGGCTCGGCAAACGGGCCAACGATCCGGTGCTGCGCGCGGTGGTCGAGGCGGTGCTGGAGGTCTGGCAGGTGGCCCCGGCCGAGGCGCGCGCCGCCGGCTGAAGCGGTGGGCGTTTTGGGTTTGCGGGTCTGCGTGGTCCTCGTCGCCGGTTTTGTATGAACGCGGGTGCGTGGCTTCGCTGCGGCGCAAAAACGGTCGCGGCAGATTCATGCTAATTTTTCTCCGCGGGCCCAAACTAGACGCATCCATTTGCCCATCAGGAGAACAGCATGAAAATCACGTCACTACTCGGCGCCCTCGCCTTGGGCGCGCTGGCCGCACATCCCGTCTTGGCCTCCAACGTGAAAGTCACGCCGCTGGGCGGGCAGGACGGCGAATTCTGCGTGCTCGACCGCGCCCTGATTTTCGAAGACCCCAACGGCACCCGCCTCCTCTACGACCCCGGCCGCACCGTGGCTGGCGCCGACGACCCGCGCCTGGGCAAGATCGACGTCGTGCTGGTGAGCCACATGCATGGCGACCATGTCGGCGACAAACACACCCAGGCCCCCAACGCCGGCGCCTGCGACAAGCCGGACATGTCGGTGTCGGCTGCGCCCAACACGCTGGCGGTGAACA
>JAGRFO010000037.1:715-5518 GCA_020446005.1 Rhodocyclaceae bacterium
AAGAGCAACGGCGGCGACCCCAAGAGTTCCGTCCTCGCCCGCTTCGGCGCCAGCCAGACCATCGGCGGCGTCACCATCGCCACGGTCACCGCCATCCACAGCAATGGCGTCCACGGCGACCTGGTCGGTGGCGACCTCGGCCAACACCTGAAAGAAGCCGGCCTCTCCGCCTACGTCGGCGAAGCCACCGGCTACGTGCTCAAGTTCAGCAACGGCCTCGTCGCCTATCTGTCGGGCGACACCGGCATCACCGGCGATCAGGAAAAGGTCGTGCGCGGCCACTACAAGGCCAAACTGGCCGTCATCAACATCGGCGACACCTTCACCACCGGCCCCACCGAAGCCGCCTACGTCATCAACGACTTGGTCCAGCCGGCTTCGGTCATCGTCTCCCACGCAAACGAACCGGCCACCGAGGGCGGCAAGGTCAAGCCCGGCACCCGGACGGAGAGCTTCATCAAAGCCACCAAGGTGCCGGTGCATGTGCCGCTGTCGGGGAAGACGATGGCGTTTGATGGGGACGGGGTTTGCGTTGCGGGGTGCTGATCGGTCGACGTCTCAACGCTTCCCGGGGCGGTTCGGGTAGTCGCGCCGCCTCGGCAACTCGTGCGTTCCTCCAGTAGGGGGCTGGCCTTCGTTTCGGGAAGCAGGGCCAGGCCTCGAGTTTTACGCTGGGCGCCTAGGGGGAATCAGAATGTCGAATCCACTTTCCTTCCGTGAGGTATCCCGCCGGGACTTGCCGAAGGTGTTGGCGCTCTATGCGCAGCCAGATCTGGACGATGGGAGAGTCCTGAGCGTTGTGGCGGCTGAGCGCGTTTTTGAACGGATGTCGTGTTACCCCAACTACAAGATATATGTTGCCACCCAGCACGCGCGAGTCGTGGGGACGTTCGCCTTGCTTATCATGGACAATTTGGGACATTTGGGCACGCCTTCCGCGATCATCGAGGATGTCGCTGTTGATCCGGCTGCTCATGGGCAGGGGATTGGCAAGCAGATGATCCGCCACGCGATCGAGCTCGCGACCGCGAACGGTTGTTACAAGGTGGTGCTGTCGTCGAATCTGAAACGCACGCGGGCGCATGCTTTCTACGATTCGCTGGATTTTGAGCGTCACGGTTTCAGCTTCCGAATTGACACGGCGTAGCCCGGCAAGGGGGTCGGGCCGCCTCCGGGACTCGCCGGCGGATCGATCGTTACCCCCCGGATTTCGCTTGACTCCATCCGGGCTACGAATCCGGCACAGGCGCTTTTTGCGAGTGGAAGGTGGTTCCGGCTGATGGGTGAGCGCCTGAGTCGCCACCCGTCAACAAAAAACGCCAGCCGGGCACCACCCGGCTGGCGTTTCTCTTTACAGCAAGCGGCCGGCTTACAAGCCCTTCACCGACAAGCGGTGCGCGTGCAGCAGCGGTTCGGTGTAGCCGCTGGGTTGCTGGCAGCCCTTGAAGACCAGGTCGCAGGCGGCTTCGAAGGCGATGCCGTCGAAGGCCGGCGCCATCGGCCGATACAGCGGGTCGCCGGCGTTCTGGCCGTCCACCACCTTGGCCATTTTCTGCAGGGTGTCGAGCACCTGTTCGATCGAGCACACTTCGTGGCGCAGCCAGTTGGCGATGTGCTGGCTGGAGATGCGCAGGGTGGCGCGGTCTTCCATCAGGCCGACGTTGTTGATGTCCGGCACCTTGGAGCAGCCCACGCCCTGGTCGACCCAGCGCACCACGTAGCCGAGGATGCCCTGGGCGTTGTTGTCGAGCTCCTTCTGGATCTCGTCGGCGGTGAGCTGCTGGTCGCCCAGCAGTGGGATGTCGAGGATGTCGTCCACATTGGCCGGGGTGCGGCCGCGCAGTTCGGCCTGCACGTCGGCTACGTTGATCTGGTGGTAGTGCAGCGCGTGCAGGGTGGCGGCGGTGGGCGAGGGCACCCAGGCGGTGTTGGCGCCGGACTTGGGGTGGCCGATCTTGGCGGTCATCATGTCAGCCATGTTGTCGGGCACCGGCCACATGCCCTTGCCGATCTGGGCGCGGCCGGGCAGGCCGCAGGCGAGGCCGACGTCGACGTTCTGGTCTTCGTAGGCGAGGATCCACTGCATGGTCTTGAGCTTGGCCTTGGGCGCAAAGGGGCCGGCCTCCATGCTGGTGTGGATTTCGTCGCCGGTGCGGTCGAGGAAACCTGTGTTGATGAACACCACGCGCTCTTTGGCGGCGCGGATGCACTCCTTGAGGTTGACCGAGGTGCGGCGCTCTTCGTCCATGATGCCGACCTTCATGGTGTTCTTCGGCAGGCCGAGGGCGGCTTCGACGCGGCCGAACAGCTCGACCGTGAAGGCCACTTCCTCCGGCCCGTGCATCTTGGGCTTGACGATGTTGATGCTGCCGACGCTGGAGTTGCGGAAGGGGCTGTTGCCCTTCAGGTCGTGGATGGCGGCGCAGGCGGTGAACATCGCGTCCATGATGCCTTCGGGAATCTCGTGACCGTCGGCGGCGACAATCGCCGGATTGGTCATCAGGTGGCCGACGTTGCGCACGAACAGCATTGCGCGGCCCTTGAGCGTCAGCGCGCTGCCATCGGGCGCGGTGTAGACGCGGTCCGGGCTCATGCTGCGGGTGATGGTCTTGCCGCCCTTGGCGACCTGTTCGGACAGCGTGCCCTTCATCAGCCCCAGCCAGTTGCCGTAGGCCAGCGCCTTGTCTTCGGCGTCCACGGCGGCCACGGAGTCTTCGCAGTCCATGATGGTGGTCAGCGCGGCCTCGACCAGCACGTCCTTGATGCCGGCGGCGTCGGTCTGGCCGATCGGGTGCGTGCGGTCGAACTGGATCTCGAAGTGCAGGCCATGCTGCTTGAGCAGCACCGCCGCCGGGTTGGCGGCATCGCCCTGATGGCCGGCAAACTGCGCATCGTCGGCCAGGCCGGTGGTGGTGCCGTCCTGGAGCGTGACCACCAGCGCGCCATCGACCACCGCGTAGCCGGCGGCGTCCTTGTGGCTGGCGTTGCTCAGGGTTGCCGCGTCATCCAGAAAGTCGCGCACATAGGCCACCACCTTGGCGCCGCGTACCGGGTTGTAAGCGCCGCTCTTCTCCGCGCCGCCGGTTTCGGGCAGCACGTCGGTGCCGTACAGCGCGTCGTACAGGCTGCCCCAGCGGGCGTTGGCGGCGTTGAGCGCGAAGCGCGCGTTCATCACCGGCACCACCAGTTGCGGGCCGGCCTGGGTGGCGATCTCGGGCTCGACGTTTTCAGTCTCGACCTGGAAGTCCGGGCCGGTGGGGACGAGGTAGCCGATCTCCTGAAGGAACGCTTTATAGGCCGCGAACTCGCCCTTGCCGTGTTGCTGGTGCCAGGCGTCGATCCTGGCCTGCAGGTCGTCGCGCTTGGCGAGCAGGGCGCGGTTCTTCGGCGCCAGATCGTTGATGATGCCTTCCAGCCCCGACCAGAACTGCCCGGCGGTGACGCCGGTGCCCGGCAGGATGTCGTTCTCAAGCAAAGCTTTCAGCGTGTGGGCGACCTGCATGCCGCCGATCCGAGTGTGTGTGCTCATGGGTGAGGCCTCTGTGATGCACCGGCCGTCGCGGCCGGCGGGATTCAAATGATCGTTTCCCCGCGGGGATGGATCGCCATTCTAAAGTCTCGCAGACTTTTTATCTAATATATCTTATATAACAGTTGGTCCGGCATTGCCCGCATGGCGGGCGGCGGTCAGCCTGTCGGCGGGCGATCCGCCGGTGCGAGCCAGCGCAGCAGGGTGCGGTAGAGCATCTCCGGCATGACCGGCTTGGTGATGAAATCGTCCATGCCGGCGTCGAGGCAACGCGCCTTGTCGGCCGCGAAGGCGCTGGCGGTCATCGCCACGATGGGGGGACGCCGGCCGCCCAGCTGGCGGATCCGCCGGGTGGCCTCGAGGCCGTCCATGTGCGGCATCTGCATGTCCATGAGGATCAGCGCGTAGTCGTGCTGGCCGGCCAGACGGAGCGCTTCCTCGCCGTCTTTGGCCACGTCGGCGAGCAGGTCGACGTGGTCGAGCAGCGACAGGGTGACTTCGCGGTTGGTCGGTTCGTCCTCGACCAGCAACAGCCGCGTGCCGGCGTGGGCGTCGCGGATCGCCGCTTCGAAATCGGCGGTCGGAGAATGGCCGGCGGCGTCCGCCCCGGCGGTGGCTTTTTTGAGGCGCGCCTCGAACCAGAAGGTGCTGCCCTCGCCGGGCTGGCTGGAGAGGCCGGCGTCGCCGCCCATCGCCTGCGCGATCTTGCGGGTGATTGCCAGGCCGAGGCCGGTGCCGCCGTACTGGCGGGCCAGCGAGTTGTCGGCCTGCTCGAAGGGGGAGAACAGCTTTTGCTGCGCCTCCGGGCAGATGCCGATGCCGGTGTCGCTCACCTCGAAGCGCAGCAGGACGTCGTCGGGGGTCTCGTCGCGCACGTCGACTCGCACCCCGACGGTGCCCGCGTCGGTGAACTTGATGGCGTTGGACAGGTAGTTGAGCAGCGCCTGCTGCAGCCGCACCGCGTCGCCCAGCAGCGGGGTCTTGAAAGCCGGCAGCTCGGTCTGGATGTGCAGCCCCTTCTGGCTGGCGTTGGCGCCGACGATGCGTAGCGCGTTGGCGAGAATCTCGTCCACGTTCAGCGGGCTCTCGTCGAGGCTGAACTTGCCGGCCTCGATCTTGGACAGGTCGAGGATCGCGTTGATGACCTCCAGCAGATGGCTGCCGGCGACTTCGATCTTGTTGAGCTTGTCGGTTTGGCGCTCGTTGAGCCCGGAGCGGCGCAGCAGGTGAGCCATGCCGGTGATGGCGTTGAGCGGGGTGCGGATCTCGTGGCT
>JAGRFO010000285.1:0-682 GCA_020446005.1 Rhodocyclaceae bacterium
CATCTCGTCGAGCCAGTGCTGGCGCTGCGCGTCGCTGGCGAAGGTGAGTCGCGGCGCGGCGCGGTCGCTGACCGCCGATTGCAGCACCGCGCGCACGCTGGCCGACAGCGGTTCGTACTGCTGCTGGCCGGCCCACGCCGCGCCGGCCGACGCCACCATCGCCAGCCAGACGAGGTGGCGGAGGCCGCGGGCGAGGGCGGCGGTGGGCGTCACGAGGCGAGTTTCTCCAGCACGAATGCGGCCAGTGTGTCGACCGGCACCGGGGTGGCTTCGGCGTCGCGCCGGCCCTGGTATTCAGCCACGCCGTCCTTGAGCCCGCGGTCGCCGAGCACGATGCGGTGCGGCACGCCGATCAGCTCCCAGTCGGCGAACATCACGCCGGGGCGCTCGTTGCGGTCGTCGAGGATGACGTCCACGCCGGCCGCTTGCAGCGCGGCGTAGAGCGTCTCGGCGCGCGCGCGCACGGCCTCGGACTTGCCCAGCCCGACCGGGCAGATGACCACTTCGAACGGGGCGATGGCGGTCGGCCACAGGATGCCGCGCGCGTCGTTGTTCTGCTCGATCGCCGCGCCCAGAATGCGTGACACGCCGATGCCGTAGCAGCCCATTTCCATGACCTGCTCGCGGCCGTTTTCGTCGAGCACCCGCGCGCCCATCGCTTCGGCGTACTTGGTGCGCAACT
>JAGRFO010000285.1:690-1171 GCA_020446005.1 Rhodocyclaceae bacterium
ATGTGGCCGACCTCGATGCCGCGGCACAGCGCGATCGCGCCCTTGCCGTCGGGCGAGGGGTCGCCGGCGACGACGTTGCGCAGGTCGGCGATGTCGCACTCGGCGAAGTCGCGGCCGATGTTGGCGCCGGTGTAGTGGTAGTCGTCCTGGTTGGCGCCGATGACGAAATCGGCCATCGCGGCGACGCTGCGGTCCATCACCACGCGTCCCTTGAAACCGACCGGGCCGAGCGAGCCGGGCTGGGCGCCAAAGGCGGCGGCGATGGTCTCCGGCGCGGCAAAGCTGAGCGGGTTCTTGATGCCGTCGAGCTTTTGCGCCTTGATCTCGTTGAGGGTGTGGTCGCCGCGCAGCATCAGCAGCACCGGCGCGCCGTCGTCGGCTTCGACCACGATGGCCTTGACCGTGGTCTCGGCGGGGATGGCGAGGAAGGCGGCCAGCTCGTCGATGGTCTTGACGCCGGGGGTGTGCACTTTGGTCAGCG
>JAGRFO010000285.1:1226-2251 GCA_020446005.1 Rhodocyclaceae bacterium
TCGGAGTCGGGGCAGTAGGCGATGTCGTCTTCGCCGGTGTCGGCGATCACGTGGAATTCGTGCGAGCCGGTGCCGCCGATCGAGCCAGTGTCGGCGGCCACGGCGCGAAACTGCAGGCCGATGCGGGTGAAGATGCGGGTGTAGGTGGCGTGCATGTTTTCGTATTCGCGCACCAGATCGTCGAAGCTGGCGTGGAAGGAGTAGCCGTCCTTCATGATGAACTCGCGCCCGCGCATGACGCCGAAGCGCGGCCGCACCTCGTCCCGGAACTTCCATTGAATATGATAAAGGTTCAGCGGCAGCGCGCGATACGAACTGACATAGGCGCGGAAGATCTCGGTGACCATTTCCTCGTTGGTCGGCCCGTAGAGCATGTCACGCTCATGGCGATCCTCGATCCGAAGCATCTCCTTGCCGTAGTCGTCGTACCGCCCGCTCTCGCGCCACAGGTCAGCGGGCTGGATCGTCGGCATCAGGATCTCAATGGCGCCCGCGCGATTCTGCTCCTCGCGCACTATCTGCTCGATATTGGCGAGAACGCGCTTGCCGAGCGGCAGCCATGAATAGATGCCGGCGGCCTGTTGTCTGATCATGCCGGCGCGCAGCATCAGCCGATGCGAGACGATCTCTGCTTCTTTCGGCGTCTCACGAAGTGTGGGGAGGAAATAGCGGGAAAGGCGCATGGAGGAAGGGTTCTCTCCGGACGAAGGCGGCCAACAGCGGCGGCAGTCAATCGGCACGGCCATGAAAATACAAGCCCTTTTAAGCCTCGGTGCGCTCCGGCCGAACCCCTCCCGTCAGTGCGGTCGGCTTCCTCCCGAAGTGGCCCGACGCGAATCAGCGTCGACGTCGCCTGTCCAGTGCAAAAATTTTGAGCCGTCCACGCACAAAATGGTGACAAGCCGTGTGAGTTTCGCTAGGGTTTTTTGAAGAAGGAAATGGCGGGACCGGCCGGCAGAAAATGGCCCTCCGCCGTTTCCCGACAAAAAAGCATCGCGGTCTAAGTCTTGGGAGGAAGATCCCTT
>JAGRFO010000286.1 GCA_020446005.1 Rhodocyclaceae bacterium
GCGTGCCGGTCAGATCGGTCACCCGCGCCGTCAGCGGCGGCACGTCCTGCACGCCCTGCGCCGCCAGCGGCGCGGCCAGACACACCCACAGCAGCAGCGCAAACGCGCGCAGCAGCATTACTTCGACTTGCCGAAGTCCACCGCCGGCGGCTGGCTGATGGCCGCCTCGTTCTCGACCGTGAAACTGGCCTTGGCTGCGTAACCGAAGACCATCGCGGTGAGGTTGTTGGGGAAGGTGCGCACCGAGATGTTGTAGGTCTGCACCGCTTCGATGTAGCGGTTGCGCGCCACCGTGATGCGGTTTTCGGTGCCTTCGAGCTGCGCCTGCAGGTCGCGGAAATTCTGGTCGGCCTTGAGATCGGGATAGCGCTCGACCACCACCAACAGGCGTGACAGGGCGCTGCTGAGGCCCGCCTGCGCCTGCTGGAACTTGGCCATCGCAGCCGGATCGTTGATGAGCTCCGGGGTGGCGTTCACCCCGCCCACGCCGGCGCGCGCGCGGGTCACCTCGGTGAGCACGTCCTTCTCGTGATCGGCGTAGCCCTTGACCACGTTGACCAGATTGGGAATGAGGTCGGCGCGGCGTTTGTACTGGTTGAGCACTTCGGCCCAGCCGGCGGTGACTTTCTCGTCGTTGATCTGAATCTGGTTGTAGCCGCAACCGGACAGCATGGCGGCCAATGCGCCGAGCAGCGCAAACAGGCGAAGGGTTTTCATCGGGTTTCTCCATCAATCGACTGACGCATCCGGCGCCGCGCAAAGCACAGGTCTTCCCAGGCTTTGGCCTTGTCCGCCGGATTGCGGAGCAGGTAGGCCGGGTGGTAGGTGACCACCACCGGAATGCCGGCGTAATCAAAACATCGCCCGCGCGCGGCGGCAATCCGGACGTCGGTATTCAACAAACTTTGTGCCGCGGGCCGGCCGAGGGCGACGATCAGCCGCGGCTGGATCAGGGCGATCTGGCGCGCCAGAAACGGAAAGCACGCCGCTAGCTCGTCCGCCTCCGGGGTGCGATTGGCCGGCGGGCGGCATTTGACGGTATTGGCGATGTACACCCCCTCGCCACGCTGCAGGCCGATCGCCGCCAGCATGGCGTCGAGCAGCTTGCCGGCCTTGCCGACGAAGGGCTCGCCGCGCGCGTCCTCCTCCGCCCCCGGCCCCTCACCGACAAACAGCCAGTCGGCCTGACGATCGCCCACGCCGGGCACGGCCTGCCGGCGCTGTTCGCACAAGGCGCAGGCGCGACAGGCCACGATTCGCTCGGTCAGCGCCTCCCAGCCCAGGCCCGCCACATCGCCGGCTGGCGCAGGCTGGACATCCGCGGGCGGAACTGGATCGGGCAAGGGGGCAATCACCGGCAGCTCCTCGACCGCGGCTGGCGTGACTGAGGGCGCGCGCAAACGCCACAGCGGGCCGAGCCCCATCTCGCGGAGGATCGAATCGCGCCGCGCGCTCATGGCGTCACCCGCATCACGATGGCGTCCTCACGCCCCCCGCAGGCCGGGTAGTAAGACTGCCGCCGACCAATGGAGGCAAAACCGCTGGCGGTGTACAAGGCCAGCGCCGGAGTGTTGGAGGGGCGCACTTCAAGAAACAGCTGGAGCACCCCGAGCGCGCGCAGCTCGTCGCGCAAATGCGCCAGCATGGCCGCGCCGGCGCCGCGCCGCTGGGCGGTCAGGATCACGCTGAAATTGAGCAGATGCGCTTCGTCCAGCACCACCATCAGCACCGCGTAGCCGATCGGGGTCGCATCGTCGAGCATCACCCGACAGAGGTAGCCGGCGCCCAGCGAATCGGCAAAATTGCCGCGCGACCACGGAAACGGATAGAGCTGCACTTCGTGCGCCATCACCCACTCGAGATCGTCCGCGCCCATCGGCCGATAGGAAAACCCGCCGCTCACGCCTTGCCCCCCTGCGCCAGCCGCTCGGCCACCGTTTGAGCCACCTTGTCGCGCACGTACAGCGGCGCCACCTGGGCGGGGTCGATGGCGGCATCAAGCCCTTGCGCGGCGGCCAGCGCCACCAGCGCCCCGGCTTCGGCCCGCGCGTCCGGATCGCAACCGGTCAGCCGGGCCGCATCCGCCACCGGGCGCGTCGCGTCGGCGGCGAAAGCGTTGCCGGCGCCAAACCATTCACCCGGCGGAATCACCACCTTGTCGGGCGGCGTACAGGTCGGCGGCACGACCGCCACGGGGAGCGCTCCGCGACGTTGATACGCGGCGACGTACACCTCGCCCATGCGCGCGTCGGTGGCCACCAGCACACGCTCGGCACGCTGACCCGCGGCGATCACCGCCAGCGAACACAAGGGGATGATCGGCCGCTCAGCGGCCAGCGCCAGCCCCTGCGCCACGCTGCAGCCGACGCGAAGACCGGTGAACATGCCCGGCCCGACGCCGAGGGCGATCGCATCCAGCCCGGCCAGGGTGAGCGCGTGCGCGCGGAGCAATGCCATGATGTCGGGAATCAGCGTTTCGGACGGTGTCGCGCCGCCGCCCACGCGGCGCAGATCGACCACGCCGTCGCGCCACACCGCGATGCTGACCGCTTCGCCGGAAGTTTCGATACCAAGGAGTTTCATCGAGACGGGATTGTACCCGCCGGAGTCAGTCGCCGCTGCGGTCGCGCTGGCGGTGGCCGTAGGCCTTGCGGATCGCCTCGTCGATCTGGCGGCGCATCTCCTGACGCTCGTCGTCGCTCAGCGACGGACGGAGACGCGATTCGTTGTCTTCGATGCGCACGAAATGGCTCACCGAGGCGCGGATGTCGGCCCGCCGGAGACGGTCCTGATCCTGCCGCTCGACCCGGTCCACGCCCTGCGCCAGCGCTGGCGCGACCGGACAGGACAGCGCCACGCCGAGACACACGAGGGCTCGGACGGTACGCAGGGTGGACGACAGTTTGGCGGCAGGCGTCATGATGGATCGCAGCACGGAATCAGCAGATTGATTCATACTGCGATTCTAGTCACGGACCAAGCGGCGTGTAAGCCTTTGTTGCGCCGGAGACGTGATCTTACTAACAGTTACGCTTGATGGATGCGGCAGCGCGCCGGGCGCTGGTCTCGCCGCGGCGCGCTCGCTACGATGCGGCCCATGAACATGCTCAACAACACCAAAACCCGCTACCGCGTGCTGGTGGTCGATGACGACGCCCGCCTGCGCGACCTGCTCTCGCGCTATCTCTCGGAGCAAGGCTACGCCGTCAAGGCGGTGCTCGACAGCGTTGCCATGGACCGCGCCCTGCACCGCGAGCACTACGACCTGATCGTGCTCGACCTGATGCTGCCGGGGGAAGACGGCCTCGCCATCTGTCGCCGTCTGCGCGCCGCCGACAACGCCACCCCGATCATCATGCTCACCGCCAAGGGCGACGACGTGGACCGCATCATCGGTCTTGAAATGGGCGCCGACGACTATCTCCCCAAACCATTCAATCCGCGCGAGCTGGTGGCCCGCATCCAGGCCGTGATGCGCCGCCAGCCGCAGCAGCTGCCCGGGGCACCGGCGCAGGAAGGCGACATCGTCAGTTTTGGCGCGGTCAGCGTCAATCTGGGCAATCGCACCCTGCTGCGCGGGGACGAGGAAGTCACCCTCACCACCGGCGAGTTCTCGCTGCTCAAGGTGCTGGTCCAGCATCCGCGCCAGCCGTTGTCGCGCGACAAACTCATGGAACTGGCGCGGGGGCGCGAGTACGGGGTGTTCGACCGCGCCATCGACGTGCAGATCTCGCGCCTGCGCAAACTGGTCGAGGATGATCCCGGCAAGCCGCGCTACATCCAGACCGTGTGGGGCTTTGGCTACGTCTTCGTTCCGGACGGCGGCAAGGCCGCCGAGTAGTGCCCCGCTTCCATGACCGGGCCGGCCATGGCTAAGCCACCGGCGCCGTCCTCGCGCCTGTTGCCGCGCACCCTGCTGTGGCAGACCTTCGCCCTGCTGGCGCTGATGCTGGTCCTCGCCTTCGTCGCCTGGTCGCAGATGGTGCGCCACTTCGAACAGGCACCGCGCGCGCGCGATCTGGCCCAGACCGTCAGCAGCATCGTCAACCTCACCCGCACCGCGCTGATCAACGCCGACGCCGGGCGACGCCTCGAACTGCTCATCGACATGACCGCGCTGGAGGGCATCCGGGTCTATCCATCCGACCCCGCGGATCGCCTCGAAGCGCTCCCCGACACCCGCGCGATGCACTTGCTGACCAGCGAAATCCGCCGCCATCTTGGTCCGCAGACGCGTTTTGCCGGCAGTTGGGAGGAGTTGCAGGGCTTCTGGATCAGCTTTCGCCTCGACCCCGCCGATCGCGAGGAATACTGGGTCATGCTGCCGCGCGAGCGGGTCCAGCGGCCGCAGGCGCTGGAGTGGCTGGGCTGGGCGGCGGCGATCATGCTGCTCTCCCTGGTCGGCGCCTATCTCATCGTGTTCCGAATCGGCCGCCCGCTGCGCCGCATTGCCCAGGCGGCGCAAGTGGTCGGTCAGGGGCGGCACCCGGCACCACTGCCGGAACAAGGCCCCGGCGAGATCGCCGAGGTGGCCACCGCCTTCAACCAGATGGCCGGCGATCTGGCGCGGCTGGAGAGCGACCGGGCAGTGATTCTGGCCGGCGTATCGCACGATTTGCGCACCCCGCTGGCGCGGCTGCGGCTGGGGGTGGAGATGAGCGGCGCGCCGGACGACGACGTGCGCGCGATGGTCAGCGACATCGAGGAGATGGACCGGGTGATCGGCCAGTTCGTGGACTACGGCCGCAACGACCTCAGCCCGCCGGAAGCGGTCGCCCTCCCCGCGCTGATTGAGGATGTGGCCGCCAGCTACCGCCTGCACGGCCTCGCCATCGAATGCACGGTGCCACCCGAAGCCGAGGTGCGGGTGCGGCCGCTGTCGCTGCGGCGCGCCCTGCGCAACCTGATCGACAACGCCGAGCGCTACGGACCGGTCACACAAACACTGCAACTGAGCGTCCAACCGCAGGGCGGGATGTGGCAGATCGCCCTGCGTGACGAAGGCCCCGGGATTCCGGAAACCGAAATGGAGAACATGAAGCGCCCCTTTGCCCGACTGGACGCCGCGCGCGGCAACACCCAGGGCGCCGGGCTGGGGCTGGCGATCGTCGACCGGGTGGCGCGCGCCCACGACGGCCGTTTCGAGCTGGCCAATCATCCGCAGGGCGGGCTGGTCGCCAGCATCACGCTGCCTTCCGCCACAGCCAAGCCCATCCAATCCGGCTAGAATCGTATAAACCGCGCCCGGAGCCCACGATGAGTCTCATCTTCAGACAGTTTTTCGATCAGGACAGCTGCACCTACACCTACCTGCTGGCCGACCCGCTGACCGCCGACGCGGTCCTCATCGACAGCGTGCGCGAGCACACCGGCGGCTACTACGCGCTGCTCGAGGAGCTCGGCCTCCAGCTGCGCTGGGTGCTCGAAACCCATGTCCATGCCGACCACATCACCGCCGCGGCCGGCCTGCGCGAGATGACCGGCGCGCAGACGGTCACCAGCGTCTCGGCGGGCGCCGAGTGCGCCGACGTCAAGGCCGCCCACGGCACGGTGATCGCCTTTGGCGGCGAGGTGCTGCGGGTGATCGCCACGCCGGGCCACACCCCCGGCTGCGTCAGCTATCGCTGGCGCGACCGGGTGTTTACCGGCGACGCACTGCTGATCGGCGGTTGCGGCCGCACCGACTTTCAGGGCGGCGACGCCGGCACGCTGTACGACAGCATCACCCAGCGGCTGTTTGCGCTACCCGACGAGACGCTGGTCTACCCCGCGCACGATTACAACGGCCGGCGCGTTTCGTGCATCGGGGAGGAAAAGGCCACCAATCCGCGTCTCACCAACCTCAGCCGCGACGACTTCATCGCCCGCATGGGCAGCCTCAACCTGCCCCCGCCGCGCGCCATCGAGACTGCCCTGCCGGCCAATCAGGCCTGCGGCAACGAGATTGAACTGATCGACGTGCAGGGCGTCTGAGCAGCCATGCCGCTCGACTCGAACGCCACACCTCTTCACCCACGCCACGCCGGCACTGCCACCGCTGTGAAAAATTGACGCCGTATAATCGTTGCCCATGAAAGTTCTTTTCGACCTGCTGCCGGTCCTCCTGTTTTTCGCCGCCTACAAAATCGCCGGCATGAACGAAGAGCAGGCCGCCGGTTTTGCCTCCGCCCTGCTGGGCAGCCACATCGACGCCAAACAGGCGCCCATCCTCATCGCCACCGCGGTCACCATCGTCGCCACCTTCTTCCAGATCGGCTGGGTGTGGCTGCGTCAGCGCAAGGTCGACACCATGCTGTGGGTCACCCTGTGCATCGTCACCCTGCTCGGCGGCGCCACCCTGGTCTTTCACGACCCGATGTTCATCAAGTGGAAGCCGACCGTGGTTTACTGGGCCTTCAGCATCGCGCTGCTGGCCTCGGCGATGATCTTCGGCAGGAACCTGATCCGCGCCGTGCTTGAGGCTCAAATGCGCCTGCCCGAACCGATCTGGCGTCATCTGAACACCGCGTGGGCCGCGTTTTTCGTGCTGATGGGGGTGCTCAATCTCTACGTCGCCTTCAGCTTTTCCGAAGAAGCCTGGGTCAACTTCAAGCTCTTCGGCGGCATGGGACTGATGCTGCTGTTTGTGCTCGCGCAAGGTTTTTACCTGTCGCGCCACATGGAAGACGAACCCCAACTGGAAGAAGAAACGAAATGATGTTCTATGCCCTGATTGGCGAAGACGCCCCCGACTCGCTCGAAACCCGCATGGCCGCCCGCCCGGCGCACGTCGCCCGACTGGTCGCGCTCAAGGACGAAGGGCGCCTGCTGATCGCCGGCCCCTGCCCGGCCATCGACTCACCCGACCCCGGTCCGGCCGGCTTCTCGGGCAGCCTGATCGTGGCCGAATTCGCCTCGCTGACCGACGCCGAAGCCTGGCTGGCCGACGATCCCTACGTCACGGAAGGGGTGTTCGCGCGCACCACCGTCAAGCCGTTCAAGAAGGTGCTGCCTTGAGCGACACCGTGACCCGCATCGAAACCCTGCTGCATGCCGCCTTTGCACCGCGCTCACTGCAGATCGAAGACGACTCCGCCAAGCACGCCGGCCACGCCGGCGCGCGCGATGGTGGTGGCCACTACCGGGTCGCCCTGGTCGCCGACGCCTTCACCGGCAAGAACACGCTCGCCCGTCATCGTTTAGTCTACGCCGCGCTGGCCGAGCTGATGCCCACCGCCATTCACGCACTGGCGATCCGCGCCACTGCGCCCGATGAACTCTGAACCGCCCCACAAGGAATCCGCTGAATGAACCGTTTGACCAAAAACCTGATGCTTGCCCTGATCGCCGGGCTGACCACCCAGCTCGCCGTCGCTGCAGCCAATGTCGCCACCGTCAATGGCAAAGCCATCCCGCAGGCCTACGCCGACGCCCTGCTCGCCTTGCAGAAGGCCAAGGGCGCGCCGGACTCCAACCAGTTGCGCGGAGAGGTGCGCGAAGCGCTGGTGAAGCGCGAGATCCTGCTCCAGGCAGCCGCCAAATCTGGCATCGACAAGAAGGCCGAAGTCGCCACCCAGATGGAAATGGCCCAGCAATCAGTGTTGATCAACGCCTACCTGCAAAGCTTCGTCGCCAGCAACGAAGTGACTGACGCCCAGGTGCGCGCCACCTATGACGAGATCAAGAGCCGCACCGGTGACACCGAATACAAGGTCAGCCACATTCTGGTCGAAGACGAAGCCGGGGCCCGCGCCCTGATCGCCAAGCTCAAGGCCGGTGAAAAATTCGACGAACTCGCCAAGGCCCACTCCAAGGATCCGGGCTCGAAAGACAAGGGCGGCGAACTGGGCTGGAGCAACCCCGGCATGTACGTGCCGACCTTCTCCGAGGCGATGGTCAAACTCGCCAAGGGCCAGATGACCACCGAGCCGGTCAAGAGCAACTTCGGCTTCCACATCATCAAGGTCGACGACACCCGCACGGCGGACTTGCTGAAGCCCTTTGAAGAACTGGCGCCGCAACTCAAGCAGCGCCTGCAGGCTCAGCGGGTGGAGCAGCACATTCTCGAACTGCGCACCGCCGCCAAGGTCGAGTAAGCCCGACCCGGCCATCGCCCGACGGCACCACCCGTCGCGCCGTGCGGACCTGCCATGACCTCACCCGCTCGGGTGAGGTCTTTTTTTGACCCGTCACCGCGGCGGTGCGCCGTTTTCGCCGCCTTGGCAAGTGGCGTAGAATCCGCGCCTGAACCTGCCTGCTCACCGCATGAACCCGCGCTCCGACCCCTTCGCCCCGGCCACCCCCCCAAGCCCGCCCAACCTCCTGGTGTGGACGCTGGCGCTGGTGTATCTGTTCGTCGGCCTGATCGGCCACGACCCATGGCGCGGCGACGATGCGCGCCATTTCGGCCCGGTCCTCGCCATGCTCAAGGACCAGCACTGGCTGATTCCCCACATCGCCGGCGAACCGTTTCTGGAGTTTCCGCCGCTCTACTACTGGTTCAGCGCGCTGGTCGCCTGGGCATTCCAGTGGCTCTTGCCGCTGCACGACGCGGCACGCCTGGGCAGCGGCGGGCTGCTGGCGATCTGCCTGCTGCTCAGTGCCGCCGCGGCACGGCGGATGCATGGCAGCCACGCCGGGGCGGCGGCGGTGTTGCTCACCCTCGGCACCCTCGGGCTGGTGGTGCATGCCCACGAAACCCAACCCCTGCTGGCGCTGATGACCGCCCAGGCGGTGCTGTTCTACGGCGTCGCGCTCAGCGCCTCGCGCCCTTCAGCAGGCGCGCTGATCGCCGGCCTCGGCGCAGGGCTGGCGTTTCTCGCCCACGGGGTCAGCGGCGCGCTGATGTGCGCGCCGATCCTGTTTCTGCTGCCAAGCCCACGGGCGATTGGTCTGGCGCTGGGCGCGGCCGGGCTGACCGCCGGCCTGTGGCTGGTGCCGGCATGGCAGCTCGAACCTGGCTTGCTGGCACAGTGGTGGCAAGCCAGCGCGGCCGATGCGGTGCCCCATCCGCGCAAACTCACCGACACCCAATCCCTGCTCGGCCTGCTCGGCTGGTTCACCTGGCCGCTGTGGCCGATTGCCGGCTGGGCGCTGTGGCGCGCACGGCGACAATTCCCCCGGCTGCATTGGCGGGCGCTGATCGCCGGCGCCACGCTCGCCTTGCTGGCCACCATTTTGATCGGTCCGCTGCGACCGGCCAACGCCTTGCCGGTGCTGGTGCCGCTGGCGCTGATCGCCTCGGCCGGGGTCACCACCCTGCGCCGCGGGGCGGCCAACGCTTTCGACTGGTTTGCGGGAATGAGTTTCGCGGTGTTCGCGCTGCTCCTCTGGCTGGCCTGGACCTCGATGACGCTGGCCTGGCCGCCGGGGTTGAGCCGCCATGTCGACAAGGTCGCGCCAAACTTCGTCCTCGCCGACCCGTGGCTGCCAACCCTGATCGGCGCGGCGCTGTGCGCGGCCTGGGTGGCGCGCCTGGCCACCGCGCGGCGCAGCCCCTACCGCGGCGCGATCAGCTGGGCGGCCGGCATGACCATGCTGTGGTGCCTGGCGGTGGTGCTGCTCGAGCCGTGGTTCGACCACGCCAAGCGCTATCGCCCGGCGGTCGAATCGCTGGCCGCGGCGCTGGCGCCGGAGTCGCCGGTCTGCCTCGCCCGCATCAACGTCTCACCGAGCCTGCGGGTCAACCTGGACTACTTCGCGCAGTTGCGCACCCAGCCGTTTGCCGGCCCCGGCAGGCGCTGTGACTGGGTGCTGGTGTACGGCGAGCATCGCCCGCAGTCGCTCGATGCGCGCTGGCGCGCGCGCTGGCACTACCATCGCGGCGGTGGCGACAAGCGTGAAGACTTGCGTCTGTATGCGCGCAGGGACGCCGGCTGAACGCGAGGGCGCTCAGTCGGGCAAGCGGAGAAACGTCGCGCGGTAGTATTTGAGTTCTTCGATCGACTCGTAGATATCCGCCAGCGCTTCGTGCTTGCCGGCTTTCTTCAAGCCTTTGGCCAACTCGGGATGCCAGCGGCGGACGAGCTCCTTGAGGGTTGACACATCCAGGTTGCGATAGTGAAACCACGCCTCCAGCGTCGGCATGTGACGCGCCATGAAGCGCCGGTCCTGGCAGATCGAATTGCCGCACATCGGTGAAGCGCCCTTGGGCACGTGCTCGCCGATGAAGTCGAGCATCCGCGCCGCCACCGCCGTCTCGTCGAACGTGGACGCCCGCACCCGCGCGGTGAGGCCCGAGTTGCCGTGGGTGCGGGTGTTCCACTCGTCCATCCCGTCGAGCACGCTGTCGGGCTGATGGACCGCCAGCACCGGCCCTTCGGCCACCGTCTCGAGCTGCGCGTCGGTGATGACGATGGCGACCTCGATGATGCGATCGCGATCCGGATCGAGCCCGGTCATCTCCATGTCCAGCCAGATCAGATGCTGTGCGTCCTGTGCCATAATTTTGCCGCGAACCGGGAAAGCCGCATTGTGTCACAGTTGCCGCACAGCGGCTTTCCACCGCCGCCCCCACACATGCTGACCTTATGACCCCCACCCTGTTCGCCGGACTGTTTGTCGGCCTGCTCGTCCTCACCACCGCCTTCAAGCTGTGGCTGTCGGCCCGCCATACCCGCTTCGTGCGCGCACATCGCGACGCGGTGCCGGGCGATTTTGCCCAGCGCATCTCGCTGGAGGCCCACCACAAGGCGGCCGACTACACCGTGGCGCGTGCGCGGCTGGGGCGCATCGACATTCTCATCGGCGCGCTGTGGGTGCTGGCGCTCACCGTCGGCGGCCTCCTGCAATGGCTGCACGATGCCTGGCAGGCGGTGCTGACGCCGGGTTCGATCGCCCACGGCAGCGCCTTTCTGGTGTCGATCGGGGTGCTCGGCTGGGCGGTCGAGTTGCCCCTCTCGCTGTATCGCACCTTTGTCACCGAGGCGCGCTTCGGCTTCAACAAGATGACACCGGCGCTCTATCTGGCCGACACCCTCAAGGGCGGTGCGCTCAGCGCGCTGATCGGCATCCCGGTGATCGCGCTGGTGCTGTGGATGATGGACGCACTCGGCGCGCACTGGTGGTGGGCGGTGTGGCTGTTCTGGCTGGGCTTCAACCTGCTCGCGCTGATCATCTGGCCCAGTTTCATCGCGCCGCTGTTCAACACTTTCTCACCGCTGGAAGACGCCGGTTTGCGCGCCCGCATCGAGCAGCTCCTGCAGCGCTGCGGGTTTCGCAGCAGCGGCCTGTTCGTGATGGACGGGTCACGCCGCTCGGCGCATGGCAACGCCTACTTCACCGGCTTCGGCAGCAGCAAGCGGATCGTCTTCTTCGACACCTTGCTCGACACCCTCTCGCCGGACGAAGTCGAGGCGGTGCTGGCGCACGAGCTGGGCCACTTCAGCCGCCGCCACGTCACCAAGCGCCTCGCCGTGATGGCGCTGATCGTCCTCGCCCTGCTGTGGCTGCTCGACGCGCTGATGGCGACCACATGGTTCCATGCCGGGCTCGGCGCCACCGTGCACACCACCGCGATGACGCTGGCCCTGTTCATGTTCGCGCTGCCGGTGTTCGGCTTCTTCCTCTCGCCGCTGTTGAGCGCTTGGTCGCGCCAGCACGAATTCGAAGCGGACGCCTACGCGGTCGCTCACACCGGGCCGGATGCGCTCGCCAGCGCGCTGGTCAAGCTCTACCGCGACAACGCATCCACGCTGACCCCCGATCCGCTGCATTCCCGCTTTTACGACTCCCACCCGCCGGCCAGCATCCGCATCCGGCATCTGCGCGGCGCCACATGACCCACGGCACCATCGTCGCCGCCTTCGGGCGACAGTTCGAAGTACTGACCGAATCGGGCACGCGCTGGCGGTGCGTCACCCGCGGCAAGCGTAACGATTTTGCCTGCGGCGACGTGGTCGAGTTCAAGGCCACCAGCGACGGCCAGGGCGTGATCCAGTCGGCGCAGCCGCGACGCAGCCTGCTGCATCGCTCCGACGCCTTCCGCGAAAAACTGCTCGCCGCCAACGTCACCCAGATCCTGATCGTGGTCGCCACCGAACCAGGCTTCAGCGACGAGCTGATCTCGCGCTGCCTGTGCGCCGCGCAGGACCAGCAGCTGAGCGCGCGCATCATCCTCAACAAGGTCGATATCGTCGCCGGTCTGGCCACCGCGCGCGACCGGCTGCGGCTGTTTGCCGATCTCGACTATCCGGTGATCGAGATCGCCGCGAATCAGGATGTCTCCGCCCTTGCGCCGATCCTGACGCGAGAAACCACCATCCTGGTCGGACAGTCCGGGATGGGCAAATCGACGCTTACCAACGCGCTGGTGCCGGAAGCCAACGCCGCCACCCGCGAGATTTCGGAAGTCCTCGACACCGGCAAGCACACCACCACCGCCACCCGGCTGTATCCCCTCGCCTGCGGCGGCGCCCTGCTCGACAGCCCCGGCGTGCAGGCCTTCGGGCTGGCCCACCTGAGCCAGCAGCAGCTGGCCGCCGGCTTCCGCGAATTCGATCCGTTCCTGGGGCAGTGCCGCTTCCGCGACTGCCACCACCTCAACGAACCGGGCTGCGCGTTGCACGCCGCCATCGCCGCTGGCCACATTGCCGAACGCCGCTTTGCCCACTATCGCGCGCTGAGCACTGAGATCGACAACGCCCAGCGCCAGACGCAGGGGTGGTAAAAACCGGTAGCGGCTGGCGCCCGCTTTATCCGTGACGCCTAGCCGGCGCTCTCCAGCCAGCGCAGCAAGATGGTGTAGAGCGCCTCGGGCACCACCGGCTTGGCGAGGAAGTCATCCATGCCGGCCGCGAGACATTTGGCCTTGTCTTCGGCAAAGGCATTGGCTGTCATGGCCAGCACCGGTGTTCGGGCGTGGCGCGTCAGCTGCCGGATGCGTCGTGTCGCCTCCAGCCCGTCCATGACCGGCA
>JAGRFO010000287.1:0-281 GCA_020446005.1 Rhodocyclaceae bacterium
ATCTCCGTGCACGGGCCGCAGGGGCCGGTATCGCCCATCATCCAGAAGTTGTCGGAGGCGTAGCGCGCGCCCTTGTTGTCGCCGATGCGCACGATCTTGTCGGCCGGCACGCCGACTTCGTTGTGCCAGATGTCGTAGGCCTCGTCGTCTTCGGCGTAGACCGTCACCATCAGCTTGTCCTTGGGCAGCTTGTAGACTTCAGTGAGCAGCTCCCACGCGTATTTGATGGCGTCGCGCTTGAAATAGTCGCCGAAGCTGAAGTTGCCCAGCATCTCGAAGAA
>JAGRFO010000287.1:324-2636 GCA_020446005.1 Rhodocyclaceae bacterium
TTGTGCTTGCCGCCGGCGCGCACGCACTTCTGCGAGGTGGTGGCGCGGGTGTAGGGACGCTTGTCGAAACCGAGAAAAACGTCCTTGAACTGATTCATCCCCGCGTTGGTAAACAGCAGGGTCGGGTCCTCGTGCGGCACCAGCGAACTGGAGTCGACGATTTCATGCCCCTTGGACTGGAAGAATTCGAGGAAGCTGCGACGGATCTGGGCGCTTTTCATGGTTGTTTTATGCGGGACAGCGGCCGACGGCCGGGAATCGGAAGCGGCTAGTCTAGCATGGCGCTGTGCACAATCGCGCCGGGTTCCCGTCGCGAGAACCCGGCGCTTGCGGCCTCCTTTTCAGGCCCTCAAAACCGCCCTCAAGGCCAGTTCAGGACCAGCGATACGCTCGGCTCGCGATCCACGTACACCCGACGCACGACCGGCGCCGGACGATAGTGGTCATGACGACCAGCATAACCGTAGGCCGGCGCATGGCGATGGCCGCGATGGTAGCCCTGGTCGTGCCCACCCCAGCGTTGGCGATCGTGACGCTCGCGGTAGATGCGGCGGTCCTGATGCGCCACCTCGCGCTGGATGCGATGACGCTCGTTGCGGTCGACGTGGCCGTCGGCGCGCGCGTGGCGCTGCATCCGGTCGATGCGGTCCTGACCGTGGTCCAGCCGACGCGCCTCGCGCGGGGTCAGATCGCCCGATCGTACACCGCGGTCGATACGCTGCTGCTGGCGGTCCTGGCGGGCATCCACCCGGTCGCCGCCGCGCTCGGCCATGGCCGGCAGCGACACCGCGCACGCCGCGATGATCGCGCCCAGAGTGATGAGTCGTTTCATGGCAATTTCTCCTTGTGTTGTGAGTGAGTGGGGCCCACACCGCCATCAACGCCGCCGCCACGTTAAGCGTGGACCGACACGTTGTAAGCGTTGGTAAGCCCCCCGCCCGCCCCGCTACAATCTGCGCACGCTCAACACTGGACGAAAAACCGCATGGGACACCGCCTCTCCAAGATCTACACCCGCACCGGCGACGCCGGCACCACCGGCCTCGGCGACGGCAAGCGCGTCGCCAAGAACAGCCTGCGCATCCACGCGCTGGGCGAGGTCGACGAACTCAACGCCTGCATCGGCCTGCTGCTCACCGAAACCCTGCCCGACGATGTGCGCGCCCGCCTCACCGACGTGCAGCACGACCTGTTCGATCTGGGCGGCGAAGTGTGCATCCCCGGCATGAGCCTGATCGCCACCACGCAGGTGGACAAGCTCGAAGCCGCGCTGGACGCATGGAACGAATCGCTGTCCCCGCTCAAGGACTTCATCCTCCCCGGCGGCTCGCGCGCCGCCGCGCAAGCCCACCACTGCCGCACCGTGTGCCGCCGCGCCGAACGCAGCCTGGTCGCCCTCGCGCAGGACGAAGCCGTGAACGACGGCCCGCGCCAGTACCTCAACCGCCTCTCCGACCTGCTGTTCGTGCTCGGCCGTCACCTCAACCGGGTCGACGGCCACGGCGACGTACTCTGGCAGAAGGGCAAGAACGCCTGAGGCCGGGAGGCGCCGTGCCGCACACGCCTGCAAAAATCACGGGAGCATCCGCACTGTGCGCGTTGCTCATGGCTGTCGGGCAGCCCGCACACGCGGAAGAAGCCATCGCCACCTTCGCCGGCGGCTGTTTCTGGTCGCTCGAAGCCGCCTTCGACAAACTGCCCGGCGTCATCGAAACCACCACCGGCTACACCGGCGGCACGGACGACTCCCCCACCTACGAGCGCGTCGCCGCCGGCACCACGGAGCACCGCGAAGCGGTCCAGGTCCGCTACGACGCGGACACCCTCGATTACCCGACACTGCTCATCGCCTACTGGCACAGCATCAACCCGGTCGACCGCCTCGGCCAGTTCTGCGACGTGGGGCCGTCCTACACCACCGCCATCTACACCCACACGCCCGAGCAACGTCGACTCGCCGAAGAGTCACGCACCTTTCTGGAACAGCGCAAGTTCGGTCGTCCCCTGGCCACCGAAATCCACGACGCCACCCGCTTCTACCCGGCCGAAGCCGCCCACCAGGACTTCGTCCGGCGGCACCCCGAGACCTACGCCCGCTACCGCAGGCAATGCGGCACCGACCTTGGGCTGGCGGCTATCTGGGGTGTTTCGGGGAAATAACGTCGGGACTAAACCCGTGTGCTCGGGGAAGCCTCGGGCGGGAACATCAGTACTTTCAGTTGATCGGGCTTTTACGGGGAAGACGAGGCGCTCGCTATTCGGCCGTTGTGCGACGGGATGTACTGATACGGTATTCACCTGACACCGGTCAC
>JAGRFO010000288.1 GCA_020446005.1 Rhodocyclaceae bacterium
CGCTGGCGGTGCACTGGTACGACAACTTGGTGGTGCTCTATCGCACCGCGCTGCCAGCGGTGCTGTTCGAAGCCGGGGTGATCAAGCACCGCGACGAGGAACTGGAACTGCGCGACGCGGCGCGCCAGCAGCGCATGGCCGACGGCATTGCCACCGGGGTGGCGGCCTGCCTGCAGGTAATGCGCTCAGGTCGCGGAACGACCGCGCAGCAGCGGCAATAACGCCAGCAGACCGAGCAGCGGGCCGGGCAGCAGCAGCCACGCCACTTGCGCGCCCCAGGCGTCGACCACCGCCGTCCCCCAGCCGATCGACACCAGGGTGATGGCGAAGCCGATGGCGTTTTGCAGCGCCAGCGCGCTGCCGACGATCTCCGGCGGGCAGGCGCGCGCCGACAGCGCCGAGAAGTGCGGCGAATCGGCCACTACGCTGGCGCCCCACAGCAGCATCAGCGCCAGCAGCGGCATGGCCGCCGCGTCGGCCATGACGGGAAACAGCGCGCAGCACAGCGCCGAGGTGGCCAGCGCGACAGCCGCCACCGGGGCGCTGCCGGTGCGCCGGCTGACCAGCCCGCCGCCGATACAGCCCAGCGTGCCGACCCCGATAATCGCGAAAGCCAGCGCGGAGACCGGCGCGAGCGTGCCCAGCGCGGTGCCGGCGACCAGCAGCGGGACCAGCGTCCACAGCGCGTAGAGCTCCCACATGTGGCCGAAGTAGGCCAGCGCGGAGGCGCGGAAGGCGGGTATCCGGAAAGCCGTGAGCACCCGCCCCAGACGCAGCGGCGGGGCGTCGGCGCGGCGCTTGAGATGCGGCCCGTCGCCGAGCGCGAAGATCATCGCCGCGGCCACCAGCGCCAGCGCCGAGGCGACGAGCAGCACCGCCTGCCACGGCCATTGACTGCCGGCGAGACGGATGCCGTGCGGCAGCGCGGTGCCCAGCGTGAGCATCCCGACCAGCTGGGCGAGCGCGTTGCCGGCGCGCTCCGGCACCCAGCTCACCACCAGCTTCATCCCCAGCGGATACACCCCGGCGAGGCTCAGCCCGACCGCGAAACGCAGCGCCAGCGCGCTCTCCATGCCGCTGGCCAGCAGCGCGAAGGCGGCGTTGGCGAGCGCGCCAAAGAGCGCGCACACGGCAAAGATGCGGCTCGCCGCAAAGCGGTCCGCCAGCCCGGAAAGGGCGAAGCCGAGGGTGCCGACGATGAAGCCGAGTTGCACCGCATTGGTCAGCCGGCCGATGTCCGCCGCGCCGATCCCCCACGCGGCGATCAGGTCGTCGGCCGCGGCATTGGCGGCAAACCACAGCGAACCGCCGAACAGTTCGGCGATGACGATGACGGGGACGACGGGCAGACGCATCGGGCGAGTATAGACGCGGCCGCCGCTCGGGTTAGACTGCGCTGTCGCCACTGCCCCGATCCCCGCCATGCCCGACCGCCCGCATCGCCTCAGCCCGCACGCCTCGCACATTCCGCTCGGCGTGTCGGTCAGCGCCAGCGTGACCCGCCAGGAAGATGGCGGCTTGGCGCTCGATTACCGCGCCAGCGCGCCGGCCGGTGCGCTGCGCGTGCCACTGCTGCGGCTGGCGGCGCCGGCCGACCAGTTGTGGCAGCACACCTGCTTCGAGCTGTTCGTGGCGGTGGCGGGCGCGTCGGCCTACCGCGAATTCAACTTCTCGCCCTCGCGCCAGTGGGCGGTGTATGACTTCGACGCCTACCGCCAGCCCAGCGACACCGCGCCGCCGCGCTGGTCGGCCGACCTGCGGGTCGACCCGCAGGAAGATGGCGTGACGCTGCGTGTGACGATCCCGCCGCCGCTGCTCCCGGACGAGTCCAGCGCGCTGCAGATCGGCCTGAGTGCGGTGCTCGAACACGCCGGCGAGGCGCTGTCGTACTGGGCGCTGCGCCACCCCGCGGCGAAGCCCGACTTCCACCACCGCGAAGGTTTTTCGCTGATGTTGCCGGCGGCGTGCCGGGCATGAAGTTCGGCATCGACCGGCTCATCGCCGAGCCCGCCCTGCGCCGCCCGCTGGCGGGCAAACGCCTCGCCCTGCTCGCCCACCCGGCCTCCGTCACCGCCGATCTGACCCACAGCCTCGACGCCCTCGCCGCCCTGCC
>JAGRFO010000004.1 GCA_020446005.1 Rhodocyclaceae bacterium
TTCATGTTCACACAAAATTCCCGCGTGCCGGCCCTGCGCATGGCGCTGATCGACGGGCGGGTCGAAGACAGCGCGCACTGGCGGGGCAAGGTGGTGCTGGTCAATTTCTGGGCCACCAGTTGTTCGGTGTGCGTCCATGAGATGCCGGCGCTGAGCGCGCTGTTCGATCGTCGGCGCGGGCCGGATTTCGAGATGGTGGCGGTGGCGATGGCCTACGACGCCCCGGCGCGGGTGCGCCACTTTGCCACCGCGCGGGCACTGCCGTTCAAGGTGGCGCTCGACGCGCGCGGCGAGATTGCCACCGGCTTTGGCGACGTGGCCCTGACCCCGACCACGCTGCTGGTCGACCGCGCGGGACGGATCGTCGAGCGGATCAGCGGCCCGCCGGATCTCAAACGGCTGGAAGAGCGGATTCAGGCGCTCATCGCCGCGCCGGTCTGAGCACACCGGAAGCCGCGCTCAGACCACCCCCGCGCCATGGGCCTGCTGGTCGGCCCAGTAGGACGAGCGCACCATCGGCCCGCAGGCGGCGTTCTTGAAGCCCATCTTGAGCGCTTCGGTCTCGAACATCTTGAAGGTGTCGGGATGCACGTAGCGCAGCACCGGCAGGTGGCCGCCGGAGGGTTGCAGGTATTGGCCGATGGTCAGCATGGTGACGCCGTGGGCGCGCAGATCGCGCATGACCTCGAGGATTTCCTCGTCGGTCTCGCCCAGCCCGACCATCAGGCCGGACTTGGTCGGCACCGCCGGGTGACGCGCGTTGAAGGCCTTGAGCAGGTCGAGCGAATACTGGTAGTCCGAGCCCGGGCGCGCCTGCTTGTAGAGGCGCGGCACGGTTTCGAGGTTGTGGTTCATCACGTCCGGCGGGGCCTGGTCGAAAATCTCCAGCGCGATCTCCATGCGCCCGCGGAAGTCCGGCACCAGCACCTCGATGCCGGTCTTGGGCGAGGCCGCGCGGGTGGCCTTGATGCAATCGACGAAGTGCTGCGCCCCGCCATCGCGCAGGTCGTCGCGGTCCACCGAGGTGATCACCACGTAGTTGAGGCGCATCGCGGCGATGGTCTCAGCCAGGTCCTGCGGCTCGTTTTCGTTGAGCGGATCGGGGCGGCCGTGGCCGACATCGCAGAACGGGCAGCGCCGGGTGCAGATGTCGCCCATGATCATGAAGGTCGCGGTGCCCTTGCCGAAGCATTCGTGAATGTTCGGGCAGGAGGCTTCCTCGCACACGGTGTGCAGCTTCTGGTCGCGCAGGGTGGACTTGATCTCGTTGAAGCGCTCGGCCTCGACGCCGGCGCCGAGCTTGATGCGAATCCACTCCGGCTTCTTGAGCCGCTCGGCGGGCACGATCTTGATCGGGATACGGGCGGTTTTTTCGGCGCCGCGCTGTTTTCTGTTCGGGGTTTCCATGGGTTTTATCCTTCTCGCGCGCCTCAGTCGGGCGCGTTGATCTCGTCGCGTGCGCGCACCGGCGGCAACAGCCGCTGGAGATGCGCGATGAGCCGGTCGCCCACGGCAGGCACGTCGTCGGTGACGCCAAAGTCGCGCAACTGCACGGTCTTGAGGCCACTATAGCCGCAGGGGTTGATCCACGTAAATGGTGTCAAGTCCATATCGACATTGAGGCTCAAACCATGGTAGCTGCAGCCGTTGCGCACCCGCAGGCCGAGCGCGGCAATCTTGGCACCGTCGATGTACACCCCCGGCGCGCCGGCCTGACGCTCGGCATCGAGGCCGTAGTCGGCGAGGCAGTCGATCAAGCTCTGCTCCATTAGGCGCACCAGCTCGCGCACCTTGAGGCCGCGCCGGCGCAGGTCGACGAGCAGATACACCACCAACTGGCCAGGGCCGTGGTAGGTGATCTGGCCGCCTCGATCGATCTTGACCATCGGGATCGCCGTCGGACGCAGCAGATGCTCCGGCTTGCCGGCCTGCCCGAGGGTGTAGACCGGCGGATGCTCCAGCCGCCATAGCTCGTCGGGGGTGTCGTCGTCGCGCCGATCGGTGAAATCCTGCATCGCGCGCCAGGTCGGCTCGTAGGGCGCGCAGCCCAGTTCGCGCACCACACAGGCTGCCGGCCAGAGCGCGCTCACAGCACCACCTTGATCAGCGGATGACCGGAGAGCTCGCGATACAGCGCGTCGAGCTGCGCTTGCGACACCGCGGCGACGGTGCAGGTCATCGCCAGATAGTTGCCCTTGCGCGACGGGCGCATGGTGGCGCTGGCCGGATCGAAGCCGGGGTCGTGGCGCAACACCACCTCGACCACCGCCTGCGCGAAGCCGTCCACCCGCGCGCCCATGATCTTGACCGGGAAGTCACACGGAAACGCGATCAGCGTCTCGCGCGACTCATCCGCCACGACGCATCACCGCGGCCTTGAAGTCCTGGTACCAGCCGTACATCTGCTCGGCCATCGGCCCGGGCTTGCCCTTGCCGACCGGACGATCGTCCAGCCGCGTAATCGGCAGCACCTCCTTGGTCGAGGAGGTCATCCACAGCTCGTCGGCGCTGCGTACTTCTTCTTCGAGCACTTCGCGCACCTGGTGCGGCATGCCCTGATCGCGCGCCAGTTCGAGCACCACGTCATAGGTCACCCCGGGCAGCATCAGGTGACTCTTGGGCGGCGCCAGCAAGACCCCGTCGAGGACCACGAAGATGCTCGACGCGGCCCCTTCGGTGAGGAAGCCGTCGCGGAACAGCACCGTCTCCGTGCAGCCTTTCTCGGCCGCGACTTGCTTGAGCATGCAGTTGGCGAGCAGCGAGACGGTCTTGAGGTCGCAGCGCAGCCAGCGGAAATCCGCCGCGCTGACCGCCGCCACCCCCGCCGCGCGGGTGGCGGCATCCAGCCCCACCAGCGGCTCGCTCATCAGGAACACGGTTGGCTCGACACCGACCGGATAAGCATGATTGCGCACCGCGCCAACGCCGCGCGTCACCTGCAGATACACCGACTGGTCGGGCCACGGATTGCGGTCGACCAGTTCGCGCACGATGTCGCGCCAGGCGCTGCGTTCGTGCGGGTTGTCCATTCCGATCGCCGCCAGGGTGCGCTCCAGCCGGCGCAGATGCTCGTCGAGTCGGAACAGGCGGCCGGAGTAGGCGGGGATGACTTCATACACCCCGTCGCCGAACAGAAAACCACGATCCATCGGCGAGATCCGCGCCTCGGCGAGGTCCTGCCACTGACCATTGAGATAACACACGCTCACGTCGGACGCTCCCGCCTACAGGCTCTTGATCCACAATTGCAGCGCATCCCAGGTCCGGATGAACCAGCCGCCCAGCGCCACGTCTTCCAGCGCCACCACCGGGTAGCTGCCGATCTCCTTGCCCTCCAGGCTGAGTGTGAGCACGCCCACCTCCTGCCCCTTGTGCACCGGCGCCTCGATCGGCTGGCGGCTGTTGACCGTCACCTGCAGCTTGTCGGCCTGCCCCTTGGGCACCGACAGGACGAAATCCTTCAGGAAGCCCACCGGCACCTCCTCGGCCAGCCCCTGCCAGACACGGAAGCGCGACACCGGGGCGGCGTTTTCATACAGGGTGACGGTATCGAAAAAGCGGAAGCCGAAGTTGAGCAGCTTGAGCGATTCCTGGGTGCGCGCCGCGTCCGACTCGGTTCCCAGCACCACCGACACCAGCCGGCGCGGGCCGCGCATCGCCGAGGAGATCAGGCACCACCCGGCCGCTTCGGTGTAGCCGGTCTTCATGCCGTCGACGGTCGGATCCAGCCACAGCAGGCGATTGCGGTTGGGCTGGGGAATGTTGTTGTAGGTGTATTCCTTCTGCGAGTACAGGCTGTAGTACTCGGGAAAATCGCGCACGATCGCCATCGCCAGCAGGCTCAGGTCGCGCGCGGTGGTGTAGTGCTGGTCATCGGGCAGGCCGCTGGCGTTGGTGAAGTGCGAGGCGTTCATGCCGAGGCGCTTGGCCTCGCGGTTCATCAGCGCCGCGAAACCCTCCTCCGAGCCGGCGATCACCTCGGCCAGCGCCACGCTGGCATCGTTGCCGGACTGGATGATCATGCCGCGCAACAACTGATCGACGGTCACCTGGTGACGCGGCTCGATGAACATCCGCGAGCCGCCCATCTTCCAGGCCTTCTCCGACACCGGCGCAATCTGCTCGCCGCTCAGGGTCTTGGACTTGAGCGCGGAGAAGCTCAAATAAGCGGTCATCAGCTTGGTCAGCGAGGCCGGCTCGATGCGCTCGTCGGCCTTGTGCTCGGCGAGCACCTGATTGGCGCCGACATCGACCAGCAGCCAGGCATTGGCAGCCAGCGCCGGGGCGGGCGGCGTCTGCGCCGCGACGGACAGGGACATCAAGGAAAACAGCAGTGCGGCAAGAAAACGCATGGGCAGAGCACAATCCAGACAAGGGGAAAAAAGGAAAACCGGGAACCGGCCGGCCGATTATAGGCCGCCGCCGGGTACGGACAAAATCGGTGCCCGGCGGTTCAACGGGTGATCAGAAAAGGTTGCACATCGAGCGCCCGGGCGATCCGCGCGGCGGCCTGGCGAGCGGCGTCGACCGACGCGTACGGTCCGGCGTGGAGGCGATAACGCCCCGCGTCGAGCAGCACCGCGAGCTGGTCGCGCAGCCAGTCCAGCTCGCTGGCGACATAGCCACGAAAGCCCTCGGCATTGTCCCGGGTGCGAAATGCGCCCAGTTGCAGATAGACCCCGGACGGCGTGCCCACCGCGTCGGCGACGGTTTCGGCGGCGGCCGCTTCGGTCACCGGCGGCAGTTCGACGCCATTGAGGATCGCTTCGGGGTCGAGCGCGGGCGGCACCGCCTCCGCCCGAATCACGGCCGGCGAGTCGGGCACCCGCGGCGCGGCCGGAGGCACGGCCGCGATCAGCGGCGCATCGTCGTCAAACACCAGCGCCTCGATCTCCACCTCGGCACTGCCCTGACGCAGATAGTCGAGCTTGTAGGCAGCGGCGTAGGAGAGGTCGATGATCCGCCCCGAATGGAAGGGGCCGCGGTCATTGACCCGCACCACCGCCGAGCGTCCGTTGGCCAGATTGGTGACCCGCACGTAGCTGGGCAGCGGCAGCGTCTTGTGCGCGCCGGTCATCGCATACATGTCGTAGGTCTCACCGTTGGCGGTGCGCTTGCCGTGGAACTTGCGGCCGTACCAGCTCGCCCGCCCCCGCTCGCGGAAGGGCTCGCGCTCGGTCTCCGGCACGTAGCGCTTGCCGAACACGGTGTAGGGACGGCTGGTGGCGCGATGCACCGGCTCGTCGCGCGGCACCGCGTCGGTCAGGGTATGCAGATCGTCGGGCACGTTGTCGCCGGGGCCGTCGTCCTGATAGTACTTGCCACCGGTGCGCGGCAGATCGGGGATGCCCGACGGGGCCGGCGGGGTCGACCGTTCGCCGCTGCGCGGCGGCGCGCCCGAGCAGGCCGCCAGCAGCAGCGCCAGGCCGGCGGCCAGCAGGGTGCGCGGGCGAAGAACGGTGGAGTACGTCATCGATGCCATCAATTCTGCTGGGCCAGCACATGCTCGCGCTGGATGCTCATCAGCATGCCGACCCCAATGCACAGGGTCACCAGCGCCGTGCCGCCGTAGCTGATGAAGGGCAGGGGCACGCCGACGACGGGCAGCATACCACTGACCATCCCCATGTTCACGAAGGCATAGGTAAACAGGATCATGGTGATCGCGCCGGCCAGCAGGCGGGTACCGAGGGTGGGCGCGGTGGCCGCGATGACCAGCCCGCGCAGCAGCAGGAGCAGGAGCACGAGGAGCAGCACCAGCGCGCCGACCAAGCCGAACTCCTCGGCCAGCACGGCGAAAATGAAGTCGGTGTGGCGCTCCGGAATGAAGGACAGGTGGGTTTGGGTGCCGTTCATCCAGCCCTTGCCAAGCAGCCCGCCGGAGCCGATGGCGATGGTCGACTGGATGATGTGGAAGCCCCGCCCGAGCGGGTCGGAGGTCGGGTCGAGCAGGGTGCACACGCGCTGCTTCTGGTATTCGCGCAGCACCTGCCAGTCGACCTCGGGCTGGCACAGGGTGTCGCCAAAGATGACGATCGAGCCGATCCCGACCACACCGATCACCACCACCGGGACGATCAGCCGCCACGACAGTCCGGCAAAGAAGATCACATAGAACCCGGCCGCCGCGACCAGCAGGCTGGTGCCCAGGTCGGGCTGGGTGACGATCAGCCCGACCGGGATCGCCAGCAGCACCGCGGCCACCAGAAACTCGCGCAGGCCGGTCGCCCCCTCGCGCTGCTGGAAGTACCAGGCCAGCATCAGCGGCATGGCGATCTTCATCAATTCGGAAGGCTGGATGCGGGTCACGCCGACATGCAGCCAGCGCTGCGCCCCCTTGGAGACCTCACCGAACAGGGCCACCCCGACCAGCAGCAGCACCCCGACCAGATACAGCGGTACCGCCATGCTGAGCAGGCGCGGGGCCGGAATTCGCGCGGTCACCCACATCAGCGCCAACGCCACCCCGGTATTGACCAGTTGGGCGTGAATCCGCTCGGGCGAGGCGCTCTGCATCAGCGTGAAGGCGGCCGCCAGCAGCAGCGACAGGAGCAGGAACAGCGGCGGATCGATCGGCCGCAGCAGCCCGCGGATGAGGGCGACCGGATGCAGGCGCAGTTCCATCACGGCCTCCCGCTCATGGCGCCCCCGCGGGGTCTTCCGCCGCCGGCGCGGGCGGCAGCTTGCCGAGCAGGTAGTAGTCGATCACTTGGCGCGCAATCGGCGCCGCCGAGCGCGAGCCGAAGCCGCCGTTCTCGACCAGCACCGCCATCGCGATGCGCGGCGCGTCGGCCGGCGCATAGGCGATGAACCAGGAGTGGTCGCGCAGCCGCTCGGCCACCTCGCCTTCGCGATAACGCCCGCCCTTGAGCGAGTAGACCTGCGCCGTGCCGGTCTTGCCGCCGACGCTGTATTCGGCGCCGGCAAAGGCGCGCGCGCCGGTGCCGGTGAGGTTCACGTCGACCATCGCCGCGCGCACCGCCGCCAGATGCGCGGGCTTGAGCGGGATGCGGCGGATTGGCTCGGGCTCGACCTCGGTGCGCTCGCCGCTGAGCGGGTCGACGATGTACTTGACGATGTGCGGGCGGAACATCACCCCGTCGTTGACCAGCGTGGACAGCGCGCTGGCCATCTGCAGCGGCGTGTAGGCGTTGTAGCCCTGGCCGATGCCCACCGAGATGGTCTCGCCGCCATACCATTTTTGCTGCGCGGCGCTGCGGAAGCGCTGACGTTTCCAGTCCGGCGAGGGCAGCACCCCGGTGGCCTCGCCGGGAATGTCGATGCCGGTGCGCTCGCCGAAGCCGAACGGGCGCATGAAGTCGGCGATCGCCTCGATGCCCAGATCGTTGGCCAGCATGTAGTAATAGGTGTTGCACGATTCGACGATCGATTTGTGCAGATCGACCAGCCCGTGACCGCCGATCTTGTCGTCCATGAAACGGTGCCCGCCGAACACGAAATGGCCCGGATCGGCGATCGCCTGCGCGGCGGTGCGCTTGCCCAGGCTCAACCCGGCCAGCCCCATGAAGGGCTTGAAAGTCGAGCCCGGCGGATAGGCCGAGTAGATCGCGCGGTTGAGCAGCGGATGGTCGGGCGAGTCGTTGAGCGCCTTCCAGTCGGCCACCGAGATGCCATCGACGAACAGGTTCGGATCGAAGCTCGGCGAGGAGACTTGCGCCAGCACCCCGCCGCTGCGCGGGTCGATCGCCACCATCGCCCCGCGCCGCCCGGCAAAGGCATTCGCCGCGACCTGCTGGAGCTTGACGTCGACGGTCAGGATCAGGCTGTGGCCGGGCACCGCGGTGTTGCGGTCGAGCACCCGCACGGCGCGTCCGCTGGCGTCGACCTCGACCTGCTCGGAGCCGGTCCGGCCGTGCAGCCAGGATTCGTAGCTCTGCTCCAGCCCACGCTTGCCGATGTGGTCGGTGCCGCGGTAATTGGCGGTCTCGCCGTCCTTCTCGATGCGTTGCACGTCGCGGTCGTTGATCCGCCCCATGTAGCCGACCACGTGGCCGAACAGCTCGCCATGCGGATATTCGCGGAACAGCCGGGCGCGCACGTCCACCCCCGGGAAGCGGTAGCGCCGGGCCACAAAGCGCGCCACCTCCTCGTCGGTCAGCTTGGTGCGGATCGGCACGCTCTCGAAGAACTTGCTCTCCTCGCGGAATTTGCCGAAGCGCCGGCGATCGTAGTCGTCGATGGCGACGATCTGCGCCAGCGCGTCGATGGTGGCCTCCAGATTCTCAACCCGCGAGGGGTTGATCTCCAGCGTGTAGGCGGCGAAGTTGCGCGCCAGCACCTCGCCGCTGCGGTCCACGATGGTCCCGCGGTTGGGCGCCACCGGCACCACCGCAATGCGATTGTCCTCAGCACGGGTGTGGTAGTAGTCGAAGCTGACCACCTGCAGGTAGAAGAAACGCGCGCCAAGCAGGCACAGACACAGGAACACGAAGCCCCCCGCCACCACCACCCGCTGGCGCAGCTTGCCGATTTCCTGGTCGGGTGAGCGAAACTCTTCCATGGCCCCGGCGCGCCTCAGATCGGGCGGTTGTCGTCACGCTCTTCGGGCTGGTACTGCGGCAGCAGCAGCACGAAGTGCAAGGGCATCCACAGCACCGCGCCGGTCACACTGCCGAGAAAATAGGTCCACCCCGGAAACTCCGCCCCGGCGGCCACCCGCACCAGCACCATCACCAGTTGCGCGCCGAGCAGCAGCGGCAGGATCTGAAGCGACTGCTGCAGCGGCCCGAACCACAGCACCCGCCGCGCCAACGCATTTGCGCCATAGGCGAGCAGCACGTAGGCCAGCGCGTGCTGCCCCATCGCCGCCCCGTAGCCAACATCCATCAACACCCCAAAGACAAATCCCGCCCCCATGCCGACATGCAGCGGCTCGCGCACGCACCAGAACAGCAGCACCAGCGCCAGCCAGTCGGGCACGCCGGGGATCTGGCCGGTCGGCACGAAGCTCAGTCCCAGCGCGAGCGCCAGCGACAGGTAGACGAACCACAGCCGGACGGGGCGCAGGATGCGGCGGGATCGATGGGTCGGCTGCATGCTCAGTCTCCCGAGGCCGGCGCATCGGCGGCCGGCAACGGCGGGTTCTTGCGCCCGAGGATCAGGACCTGGGCGATGCGCCCGACGTCGGCCAGCGGAGCGCAGCCGATCTGCGCAAACGCTTGCAGATCGCGATTGACCTCGGTCACCCGGGCCACCGGGATGCCGGGCAGGAACATGCCGTCGAGGCCGGAGGTGACCAGCCGGTCGCCCACCACCACGTCGGCGTTGGCGAGCAGGTAGCGCAGCGACAGCCGGCCTTCGCCGGCGCCGTAGAGCACCCCGCGCTGGCCGGTGCGTTCGATGCGCACCGGCACCGCCTGCCCCTTGTCGGTCACCAGCGTCACTTCCGACTGGATCGGATAGACCCGCGTCACTTGCCCGATCATGCCGAGTTCATCGACCACCACCCGTCCGTCTTCCACGTCGTGCTGCGCGCCGCGGTCGAGAATCACCTTGCGCGAGAACACGTCATGCGCTTCGTACAGCACGTCGGCGGCGATCGATGTCACCGCGACCCGCTCGGCCATTTTCATCAAGGCACGCAACCTCAGATTTTCCCGCTCCAGCTCTTCTTGCCGGAGCAAACGTTCGGCGTCGACCAGCGCCTTGCGACGCAGTTCGCTGTTGTCGCGCTGAACCTTGATCAGGGTGGCGAAATACTGGTTGGCGTTGCGGACCAGCTCGGCCGGCGTGGCGGCGGCGATCTCGACCGGATAGATCACCACCGAAATGGTCTGGCGCAGCACTTCCAGATAGCGGAAATGCAGGTCGGCCACCAGCATCGCCAGGCAGATCGAGACGAGCAGGAACAGGCGCACCAGCGGCGCCGGGCCGCGGCGGAAGATGGGGGGGACGGGATGGCCTACCACGACGTCAGGTCAATGCCGGCGCTCAGGACGGGCGCGCCGCGTGACGCGCCCGCGGGAAAACTCATTCAGAGGTAAAGATGGAGCCCAGTTTGTCCATCTTCTCGAGCGCCATGCCGGAGCCGCGCGCCACGCAGGTGAGCGGCTCGTCGGCCACGATCACCGGCAGACCGGTCTCTTCCATCAGCAGGCGGTCGAGGTCGCGCAGCAAGGCGCCACCGCCGGTGAGCACCATGCCGCGCTCGGCGATGTCGGCGCCCAGTTCGGGCGGCGTCTGTTCGAGAGCGATCTTGACCGCCGAGACGATCTGGTTGAGCGGCTCGTTGAGCGCTTCGAGGATTTCGTTGGACGAAATGGTGAAGCTGCGCGGGATGCCCTCGGCCAGATTGCGGCCCTTGACTTCCATTTCCTTGACTTCCGAACCCGGGAAGGCCGAGCCGATGCCCTTCTTGATGTTCTCGGCGGTGGTGTCGCCGATCAGCATGCCGTAGTTGCGGCGGATGTAGTTGACGATGGCGTCGTCGAACTTGTCGCCACCGACCCGCACCGAACCGGAATAGACCATCCCGCCGAGCGAGATCACGCCCACCTCGGTGGTGCCGCCGCCGATGTCGACCACCATCGAACCGGTCGCGTCGGCCACCGGCAGACCGGCGCCGATAGCCGCCGCCATGGGCTCTTCGATCAGATACACCTGGCTCGCCCCGGCCGCCAGCGCGGCGTCACGAATGGCGCGGCGCTCGACCTGGGTCGAACCGCAAGGCACGCACACGATGATGCGCGGGCTGGGCGAGAACAGGCGCGAGTCGTGCACCTTCTTGATGAACTGCTTGATCATCTGCTCGGTGACCACGAAGTCGGCGATCACGCCGTCCTTCATCGGCCTTATGGCAGTGATGTTGCCTGGAGTCTTGCCGAGCATCTGCTTGGCGGCATGGCCGACCGCCTGGATGGTTTTCTTGGCATTGGGACCCCCTTCGGTACGAATGGCGACGACCGACGGTTCATCCAGCACGATGCCCTTGCCGCGCACGTAGATCAAGGTGTTCGCGGTACCAAGGTCGATCGCCAGATCGTTGGAAAAGTAGGAGCGGAGAAAACCAAACATTGAAATTGTGTTCCGTAAATCCGGATGAGGATGGGGCGAGATAAACGAATATGATAACCTACAACGCCTTGTGAACTAAGCAAGTTTGTAATTTCATGTCGCTCGACCAAGACCAGATCAAACACATCGCCCGCCTCGCCCGCATCGAACTTTCGCCCGG
>JAGRFO010000005.1 GCA_020446005.1 Rhodocyclaceae bacterium
GCGCCGACGATGATCACCGCGTAGGCGATGCCGCCACGGATCGGACCGAACAGCTGACCGGCCGATTCGAGCAGATCCTCCGCCATGCCGGAGCGCTCAAGAATGATGCCCATGAAGGTGAAGAAGGGAATCGCCAGCAGGGTGTCGTTGGACATGATGCCCAGCACCCGCTCGGGCAGCGCCTGCAGCAGGGCCGGGGTGAGCAGGCCGAATTCGATGCCGAGGAAGCCGAAGAACAAGCCGTTGGCCGCCAGCGCAAAGGCCACCGGGAAGCCGCTGAGCAGGAACAGCATCAGCGAGCCGAACATCAGCGGCGCCATGTTTTCTACGATAAAGGCGCTCATTTGGCGGTCTCCTGATTGGTCGGCGCAGCCACCCCGTGGTCCACCGGTTTCTCCAGCGGATCGGGACCTTTGCCCATCAGGAAGGCCACCCGCTTGATCAGTTCAGACACACCCTGCATGGCCAGCAAGGCAAAGCCGACCGGGATGATCAGCCGCACCGGCCAGCGCACCAGCCCGCCCGCGTTGGAGGATTCCTCCATATTCACGTAGGAATCGACGAAGCCGGGCCACGACATCCACGCGATCATCACCGCCACCGGGATCAGGAAGACCACGATACCGACCACGTCCACCCAGTTGCGGGCTTTGTCGGAGATGCGGTTGGAGATGAGGTCGATGCGCACGTGCTGGTTCTTCATCAGCGTGTAGCCGGCGCACAGGATGAACACCGCCGAGTAGAGATACCACTGCACCTCGAGCATCGCGTTGGAGCTCAGATTGAAGCCGTAGCGGCTGAAGGCGTTGCCGGCGCTGATCAGCGTCGCCGCCAGCAACAACCAGATGGCGTAGCGCCCGACATGATCGGTAATCCAATCAATCAGCGCCGATAGTTTCAATAGCAAGGACACCGTCCGCCCCCTCCACTCGATTTAGAATATTTGCGGTCGTCGCATGAGTGACAACCGTCGCAGGCTGGTCGGGATTATCCCGGCTCCCCCGCCCCAGTCATATCAGGGGAAACGCCTAAACTTCCGGTCACAGATCACACGAGACACCCATGACCACCGCTGTCCGCTTCTGCGTTGTCCGCCACGGCGAGACCGGCTGGAACGCCGAACACCGCCTGCAAGGCCACATCGACATCGCGCTCAACGCCACCGGCATCGCCCAGGCGCACGCCAGCGCTGCCCAACTGGCCGGCCACCGCTTCGACGCCGCCTACACCAGCGATCTGGCCCGCGCCGCCGACACCGCCCGCATCATCGCCACCCAAACCGGCGTGCCGGCCACCCCCTGCGCCGAACTGCGCGAGCGCCACTACGGCCTGTTCCAGGGACTCACCCACGACCAGGCGCGCAGCCGCCACCCCGAAGCCTACCGCCGTTTCGAGGCCCGCGAGGCAGATTTCGCCTTCCCCGACGGCGGCGAGAGCCTCACCGGCTTTGCCGCGCGCATCCACCGCGCGTTTGACCAGCTCGCCGACCACCACCCCGGCGAACAGGTGCTGGTGGTGTGCCATGGCGGCGTGCTCGACATCCTCTACCGGCGTGCCAGCGCCCGCGCGCTGGAGGCCCCGCGCGACTTCGCCATCCCCAACGCCGCCCTCAACTGGGTGGTGCGCGATGCCACCGGCTGGCGCATCGACGCCTGGGCGCAAGCCGCGCATCTGGCCGCCGCCCGCGACGAGTTGCCCAACGCCTGAACCACGCGAAAAGGCTGGAATTCCCCGCCGGCCCCCGTGATAGAATCCGCTTTTGAACCTGCCATAGACACAAACCCATGTTTTCAAAGCAAAACACGCTCGCAAAAACCGACCCCGAACTGTGGGATGCGATCCAGGCCGAGACCCGTCGCCAGGAAGCCCACATCGAACTGATCGCCTCGGAAAACTACGTCAGCCACGCCGTCATGCAAGCCCAGGGCTCGCAACTGACCAACAAGTACGCCGAAGGCTATCCGGGCAAGCGCTACTACGGCGGCTGCGAGCATGTCGACGTGGCCGAGCAACTGGCCATCGACCGTGCCAAGAAGCTCTTCGGCGCCGAGGCCGCCAACGTGCAGCCCAACTCCGGCTCGCAGGCCAACCAGGCGGTGCTGATGGCCTTCCTCAAGCCCGGCGACACCATCATGGGCATGAGCCTCGCCGAAGGCGGTCACCTCACCCACGGCATGGCGCTCAACATGAGCGGCAAGTGGTTCAACGTGGTCTCCTACGGTCTCGACGCCAAGGAGGCGATCGACTACGACGCGATGGAGCGCCTCGCCCACGAACACAAGCCGAAGCTGATCATCGCCGGCGCCTCGGCCTACGCGCTGCGCATCGACTTCGAACGCTTCGCCAAGGTCGCCAAGGCCGTCGGCGCGATCTTCATGGTCGACATGGCGCACTACGCCGGCCTGATCGCCGCGGGTTTCTACCCCAACCCGGTCCCGCACGCCGACGTGGTCACCACCACCACCCACAAAACCCTGCGCGGCCCGCGCGGCGGCCTGATCCTGATGAAAGAGGAACACGCCAAGGCGATCAATTCCGCCATTTTCCCGGGGCTGCAGGGCGGTCCGCTGATGCACGTCATCGCCGCCAAGGCCGCTTCGTTCAAGGAAGCGATGACGCCGGGCTTCAAGAACTATCAGGAGCAGGTGCTGGCCAACGCCCGCGTCATGGCGCGCGTGCTGGGCGAGGAGCGCGGCCTGCGCATCGTCTCCGGCGGCACCCAGAGCCATGTATTCCTGGTCGACCTGCGCAACAAGAAAATCACCGGCAAGACCGCCGAAGCCGCGCTCGGCATGGCGCACATCACGGTCAACAAGAACGCCATTCCCAACGATCCCGAAAAACCCTTCGTCACCTCCGGCATCCGCCTCGGCTCGCCGGCAATGACCACCCGCGGCTTCACCGAGATTGAGGCCGAAAAGATCGCCCACCTGGTGGCCGACGTGCTCGACGCGCCGGACGACACCGCCAACCTCGACCGCGTGCGTCAGCAAGTGGCCGAACTGTGCGCCCGCTTCCCGGTGTACGGCGACTAAACCGCATGGGCGGGCGCCCCTGCCCGCCCGCCACCCCCAGCGAACGCCCATGAAATGTCCGTTTTGCGGTGACCCATCAACCCAGGTCACGGACACCCGCGAGAACGAAGATGGCGACATCGTGCGTCGCCGTCGTCGCTGCCCACGCTGCGACAAGCGTTTTACCACCTACGAGCGCATCGACCTCAAGATGCCCCACGTGGTCAAGCGCAACGGCCACCGCGCCGAATTCGACCGCGCCAAAGTCCTCGCCAGCATGAGCCTCGCGCTGCGCAAGCGCCCGGTCGCGGTCGAAGACATCGAAGCCGCCGCCGCGCGCATCGAAGGCCGCCTGCTCGCCATGGGCGAACGCGAGCTGCCCAGCGAGACCGTCGGCGAACTGGTGATGCGCGAACTCAAGAAACTCGACAAGGTCGCCTACGTGCGCTTCGCCTCGGTGTATCGCAACTTCGAAGACGTCGACAAATTCTCCGAAGCGATCCGCGAAGTCTCCCGCCCCCGCGGCCGCAGTCCCAAATCGAGTTGAACGGCGAGCGCGGCGTGGCACGGCCTCCCGACACATTCTCCGCGACCGATTACCGCCTCATGGCGCGCGCGCTGCAACTGGCCGAGCGCGGGCTGGAGACCACCACCCCGAATCCAAGGGTCGGCTGCGTCATCGCCCAAGGGGATCGCATCGTCGGCGAGGGCTGGCATGCACGTGCTGGCGAAGCACACGCCGAGGTGCTGGCGCTGGCCGAGGCCGGCGCGGCGGCGCGCGGCGCGACCGCCTATGTCACGCTCGAACCCTGCGCCCACCACGGCCGCACCCCGCCCTGCACCGATGCACTGATCGCCGCCGGCATCGCCCGCGTCGTGGCGGCCATGGGCGATCCCAATCCCGCCGTGCAGGGGCGTGGGGTGGCGCGGCTGGCACAGGCCGGCATCGCGGTGTCGACCGGGCTGCTCGAAGCGCAAGCGATTGAACTCAATCGGGGTTTCGTCTCGCGCATGACGCGCCAGCGTCCGTGGATACGCCTCAAGCTCGCCACCACGCTGGATGGCAAGACCGCGCTGAACAACGGTGTCAGCCAGTGGGTGACCGGCCCGGCAGCGCGCGCCGACGGCCATCGCTGGCGTGCCCGTGCCTGCGCCATCCTGACCGGTATCGGCACGGTCAAGGCCGACGATCCGCAACTCACGGTGCGCGCGGTGGCGTGCCAGCGCCAGCCGCTGAGGGTGGTGGTGGATGCGCGCCTCGATATTTCACCCGACGCCCGACTGCTCGACGGCCGGCCGGTGCTGGTGGCCGCCGCACAGGTCGATCCCGACAAGCGCGACGCGCTGGCGCGGCGAAATGCCGAGGTGGTGTGCTTGCCCAACCCTCACGGCAAGGTCGATCTACCGGCGTTGATCACCGAGTTGGCACGACGCGGGCTGAACGAGGTGCATGTCGAGGCCGGCTTCAAGCTCAACGGCTCGCTGCTGCGGGAAGGCTGCGTGGATGAATTGCTGATCTATCAGGCCGCGATGCTGGTCGGAGACAGCGCGCAGGGGGCGTTCAATCTGGCTGAATTGACCTCGCTCGCCGACGCGCGACGCCTTGAAGTCATCGACCGTCGCAGCATCGGTGATGACGTCCGCCTGCTCGCCCGGCTGGTCGCGCCTTAAGGCCCGCTCAGGCGGCGCGGCCGCACACCGCGCAGGCCGGGTCCCGCGCCAGCCCAATGCTCCGCCATTCCATGTTCAAACCGTCGAGCAGCAGGATGCGGCCCGCCAGCGAGGTGCCGCAACCGGCCAGCAGCTTGAGTGCCTCGGCAGCCTGCGCCGCGCCGATGATGCCGGTGATGGGCGCGAACACCCCCATCACCGCGCAGCGCACTGCCTCGACATCCTCGCCCTCCGGAAACAGGCAGTGATAGCACGGGCTGTCGTCCGCGCGATGATCGAAAACGTAGAGCTGGCCGTCGAAGCGGATCGCCGCGCCGGACACCAGCGGCGTGCGATGGGCGTGACAGGCGCGGTTCACCGCGTGACGCGTCTCGAAATTGTCGCAGCAATCGAGCACCACGTCGGCGGCGGCCACTTCGCGCGATAGCGCCTCCCCTGTCAGACGGCACTGCAGGGGCAGCACCTTGACTTCCGGATTGAGGCGCCCCAGCGTCAGTTCGCCCGAGCGCACTTTGGGCTCGCCGACCATCTGCGCGGTGTGCAGGATCTGGCGTTGCAGGTTGGTGAGGTCGACCGTGTCGTCATCGGCCAGCACCAGGGTGCCCACCCCCGCCGAGGCCAGATACATCGCCGCCGGACTACCCAGCCCGCCCGCGCCGATCACCAGCACCCGCGCATCGACGAATGCCTGCTGCCCCTCGATGCCGATTTCGGGCAGCAGGATATGGCGGCTGTAACGCAACAGCTGGTCGTCATTCATCGGGGAAATTCCGGGCGGAACGCGGCTATTTGTACTCGCGCAGCTCGACCGGCGTTTCATCGCGGTCGCCGTGCGGGTGCTGGTCGTACACCTTGATGTAGACCTCGTTGGACTGCTTGATCAGGCGCTCGGGGGAAGCGATGTTGTGGCGCTGGGTCTCTTCGCTGAAATACACCAACGCGCGCACCAGCTTGACGTAGAGCGAGTTGTCGAGATGAAAGCCGGCGTCGCGCAACGCGTCTTCGAGCAGTTCGAGCGAGAAATCGAGCACCGAGTACTCGACATCCAGGCTGAGCGGCCGTTCGCCGAGCGACACCTTGAGGCCGCGCAGCCGCTCCAGCGCGGCCAGCGCACGCTCGGTCTGCCCGGGCGGCATTTCCCGGAACCGGATCTCGCGGTGCTTGATCAGCCCCGTGCCGGCCACCCGGGAGTCATGCCGCCTGCCTGCCAGCTTGTAGGCCGTCTCGCGGCGCATGCTGTGCCCTCCGCTCTCGCGTCTTCGATCAATCCTTATTCTGGATGATCTGCAGGCCCTTGAGAAGATTCAAGGCCTGCTGGAACTGGAAATCATCGGCGCTGGCCGGCTCGATGCGCTTGAACGGCTCGGCTTTGCCGTCGGCCTCTTCGTCCTTGGCGGCATCGGCGTTCTTTCTGAGTTCCGCCGCACGGGCCTCGGCCTCCGGGTCCTTGTCGTTTTCGAGATGGCCGCGCAGATCGGCTTCGCGCACCCGCTGGGGGGCGCCGGTGTCGCGCGGATCCTCAACCTTGATGTCCGGCTCGATTCCCTTGGCCTGGATCGAGCGACCGTTCGGCGTGTAGTAACGCGCCGTGGTGAGCTTGATCGCGGTGCTTTCGCTGAGCGGCAAAATAGTCTGCACCGAGCCTTTGCCAAAGGTTTGGGTGCCCATCACCACCGCACGCTTGTGGTCCTGCAACGCACCGGCGACGATCTCCGAGGCCGAAGCCGAGCCGCCATTGACCAGCACCACCATCGGCACGCTCTTGATCGCCGCAGGCAGATCCTGGAGGAAATCGGTGCGTGTGCCGCGCAAATAATCCTCGGGCTTGGCTTCGTACTTTCGCTTGGCGTCGGGCGTGCGCCCGTCGGTGGACACCACCAGCACATCGGCCGGCAGGAAGGCGGCCGATACGCCGACGGCGCCATGCAGCAGGCCGCCCGGATCGTTGCGCAGGTCGAGCACCAGTCCGCGCAGGTCGCCATCCTTGTAGAGTTGCACCGCGTGGCGGGTCAGATCCTTGGCCGTGCTTTCCTGAAACTGGGCGACGCGCAGATAGCCATAGCCCGGTTCGACGAGCTTGGATTTGACGCTGCGCACCTGGATCACTTCGCGCGTGATGGTCACGATCACCGGCTTGTCGACCCCGCTGCGCGCAATCGTCAGCACGATCTTGGTGCCCGGCTTGCCGCGCATCTGCTTGACCGCCTCGGCCAGCGTCATGCCCTTGACCGGCGTGTCGTCGAGCTTGACGATCAGGTCGCCGGCCTGCACCCCGGCGCGGAAGGCCGGCGTATCTTCGATCGGAGAGATCACCTTGACGAAGCCGTCTTCCATCCCGACCTCGATCCCCAGCCCGCCGAACTCACCCTGCGTGCTGACCTGCAGATCCTTGAAAGCCTCTTCGTCCAGATACGCCGAGTGCGGGTCCAGCCCGGTCAGCATGCCGCTGATCGCCTCGGTGATCAGCGCCTTGTCTTCCACCGGCTCGACGTAGCTTTGCTTGATGGCGTTGAAAACGTTGGCCAGCGCGCGCAATTCGGTGATCGGCAGCGGCGCCAGCGCGGCCTTGTCGGCATTGGCCGGAAAATTCAGACTGATCAGGACGCCGGCGCACAAACCGGTAAAAAGGAGTCCTGCTTGCTGCAGTTTGCTACGCATGACATCTCCACGAGGGCGCCTCGTTCAAGGCACCCGAAATCAGTCCAGGCGAACCCAGTCCAGCGGATCGAGCGGCCGCCCCTGATGGCGAATTTCAAAGTATAAACCCGATTCCGGATTTCCCCCGCTGTCGCCCACCGCAGCGATCACGTCGCCACCCGCGACCCGCTCTCCCATAGACTTGAACAGCGCTTCATTGTTTCCGTACACGGTCAGATAATCGTCGCCGTGGTCGATGATGATCAGGTTGCCGAAGCCGCGCAGCCAGTCTGAATAGACCACCTCGCCATCGGCCACGGCCAGCACCTCGCCGCCACTTTGGGCGCGGATGAACACCCCTTTCCAGGTGGTTCCGCCCGATGCCCGGTCAGCCCCGAAGCGCCCCATCATCTTGCCGCTCGCCGGCACTGGCAAACGACCGCGCAGGGTGGCGAAGGGTTTGCCCCGGCTGGCCGCGCCGCGTTGCGCGGTCACCTCGCCCACCACCGGCTCATTCGACGGCCGGGCGCGCGGCGCCTGCTCCAGCTGACGAATCAAACCGATCAAGCGGGTTTCGTCCTGCTTGAGGCTGCTCGCCTCCTGGCGCTGGGCGGCCAATAGCGCGGCCAGTTCAGCCAGGATATCGGCGCGACGCGACTGCTCCTTCTTGAGCGTCGCGAGTTCCCGCGTCTGCTCGGCTTCCAGCGTCTGGACCTGCTTCTGCTTGGTCTCGATCACCTGGCCCTGCTCGACATAAGCCGCCTGTGCGGCACGCAGCCGGGTGACGATGGCCTGCTTTTCGCGCCCGATACGCTCAAGATAGTAGGCGTCGCGCGCCAGTTGGTTGGGCTCGCGGGCGCTCAGCAGATGTCCCACACCGGGCTCGCCGCCGTGCTGGTAGTAGCGCCGCAGCCAGCGGCCGAGGGCGGCGCGACCACTGTCGATCTGGGTGAGTGTTTCGGCTTGTCGGGCCTGGATTTCGGCGAGCGCCTGATCCACTTTCTTGCGCTCTCGCTGCAACTCGCGCACACGGCGCTTGATACGCGAGACCGCTTTTTCGGCTTGCGCCAAGGCAGCGGCGGCCTCGACGCGTGATTTTTCGGTATCGGCGGTCTCGGCCTCCAGCGCGCGCAGGCGGGATTTGACCTGCTCGAGATCGGCACGGGTCTCGTCCGCCCGCTGCTGCGCGATGGCCGGCACGCTCGCGAGCAGCACCGCCGCAACAAGCGCCGCGCACCCCGCGCGGCACGCGAGCATGCGCCGCACCGCGTCAGGCCTTCGCCTTGCCCTGCCCGGCCACTGCAGCCTGCGCCGCCGCAATCGCGTCGGCATCAGCCAGGTAGTAGTGCTTGATCGGCTTGAGGTTGGCGTCGAGTTCGTACACCAGCGGCTGCGCGGTGGGGATGTTGAGGCCGACGATGTCGCTGTCGCTGACGCCGTCGAGATACTTGATCAGCGCCCGCAGACTGTTGCCGTGAGCGGCGATCAACACCCGGTCACCCGACAGGATGCGCGGCACAATCACCGTCTCCCAGTAGGGCACGACGCGCGCGACGGTGTCCTTCAGGCATTCGGTGTGCGGAAACTGGGCGGCCGGCAGGCTGGCGTAGCGCGGATCGTCCGGCGTCAAGCGAGCGTCGCCGGCTTCCAGCGCCGGCGGCGGGGTATCGTAGGAACGGCGCCACACCAGCACCTGCTCGTCGCCGTACTGAGCCGCCGTCTCGGCCTTGTTGAGACCCTGCAGAGCGCCATAGTGACGCTCGTTGAGACGCCACGAATGCTCCACCGGCAACCACAGCGCGGACAAGGCTTCGAGCACGATGTTGAGCGTCTTGTTGGCGCGCTTGAGCACCGAGGTGAACGCGACGTCGAACGCAAAGCCCTCGTCACGCAGCAGATGCCCGGCCGCCCAAGCCTCTTCGACCCCCTTCTCGGTCAGGTCGACATCGGTCCAGCCGGTAAACCGGTTTTCCTTGTTCCAGGTGGATTCGCCGTGTCGGAGCAATACGATCTTGTACATGAGGGCCATCAACTCGCTATCGTGGGATGTGTCGGGTTGCGTGACGCGCACCGCAGGCGCAGTTCGCGCAAAAGGTGGTATTTTATCGCATCCCTTCCCATTCTTTCGATCACGGATCGTGAATAGTCATCCCATCGTTGATCTGATTGGCAAAACCGAGCAGATCGAGACAGCCGCCCGCGCCCTCAAGGCCATCTCCCACCCGCTCCGCTTGAAAATCCTGTGCGTCGTCGGCGATGGCGAGGTGTGCGTGCAGCACATCGTGGATGCGGTCGGCACCTCGCAAAGCAACATTTCCCAACATCTGGGGATTCTGCGCGACAAGGGCGTGCTGCTGACCCGCAAGGATGCCAACCGGGTCTATTATCGCGTCGGCGACCCGCGCACCCTGCAGTTGGTCGTGCTGATGCGCGAAGTGTTCTGCGGCGACGACGCCGACAGATCGTGATCCCTCACTAAGGAACAAACACCCGTGGAGTTCTTGCAGCAAAATTGGTACTGGGCGGCCCTGGCCGCGACCAGCGGCGCCTTCCTGCTGGCCGAAACGCTGCGCCAGCGCGGCGGTGGCAGCAGCCTGAGCGCGGTTCAGGCCACTCTGATGATCAACCGCGAAGACGCCGTGGTGCTCGACGTGCGCGAACAGAACGAGTTCTACCAGGGCCACATTCCCAACGCCCGCCACCTGCCGGTCGCCGCGGTCGACGCGCGCATCCAGGAACTCGAACCCCTCAAGAACACCCCGATCATCGTCTGCTGCGCGGTGGGCAGCCGCTCCGCCGGGGTGATGGCCAAATTGCGCAAGCACGGCTTCGAAAAGGTGTTCAACCTGCAAGGCGGCATGGCCTCCTGGCAACAGGCGGGCCAACCAGTCAGCCGCAAGCGGAAATAAGGCCACATGGCACACAGCGTCAAAATGTATGCCACCCTTGGCTGTCCCTACTGCGTGCGCGCCGAGGCCTTGCTCAACCGCAAGGGCATCGGCCCGATCGACAAGATCCGGGTCGACCTCGACCCCGCGCTGCGCGAGGAGATGATGCGCATCACCGGACGGCGCACCGTTCCTCAAATCTTCATCGGCGAGCGCCATATTGGCGGCTGCGACGATCTGTACGCGCTCGAACGCGATGGCGCGCTCGACACCCTGCTGGCGGGCGAAGAGGCCTGAACCCACCCCGCCACCTCCATTCCACGATTTCAAACCAAGGCTGATCTCATGACTGAAAACACCCAAACCGCCGCAGAAAACGCCCAACCCGTTTTCTCCATCGAAAAGCTCTACATTCGCGACCTGTCGGTCGAAGTGCCCAACGCCCCGCAGGTCTTCCTCGACCGCGAGAACCCGAAGATCAACGTTCAGCTGCGCACGGACGGCAAAGGCATCGACAACGGCATTTTCGAGGTGGTGCTGACGGTCACCGTCACCGCCAAGATTGGCGAAGACAAGACGGTGTTTCTGGTCGAAGCGGCGCAGGCCGGCATTTTCCAGATCCGCAACGTGCCGGAGGGCGACATCGAACCGATCATGATGATCGGCTGCGCCAACATCCTCTTCCCCTACGCGCGCGAAGCCGTCTCCGACGCGGTCACCCGCGCCGGCTTCCAGCCGGTGCTGCTGGCCCCGGTCAACTTCGAAGCACTCTACCAGTCGCGCCAGCAAGAAGCGCAGGCGGCGCCGGTTCAGTGAACGCCGCCGCCCTCCGCTGCGCGGGTCTCCTGATCGTCGCTGCGATGTGCGCACCGGCCCTTGCGCTGGATTATCGCGCGGCCGCCGCGCCGGCCATCCTCTACGACACCCCGTCGGCCAAGGGCAAGCCGCTGTTCGTGGTCTCCGCCGAAACCCCGCTCGAAGTGGTGGTCACGCTCGAAAAGTGGGTCAAGGTCCGCGACCGCGCCGGCAATCTGGCGTGGATCGCGCGCTCCGACCTGTCGGATCGCCAGACCGTCGTCGTCACCGCCGAGCGGGCCAGCATCCTCCAGCGCGCGGAAGACAGCGCGCCGGCGAGTTTTGAAGCGGTGCGCGGCGTGATCCTCAACGTTTCCGGCCCGGCCACTGGCAGCTGGCTGCCGGTGCGCCACGCCGATGGCGAGTCCGGCTTCGTCCGGCGCATCGACATCTGGGGCCGCTAGGCCGCCGGACGCGATCATGCCGCACGACGCGCCGCTCAACATCACGGTCTACGGCGCCGGTGCGTGGGGCACCGCGCTGGCCATCGCCTACGCGCCGCAGCATCACGTCACGCTGTGGGGACGCGACACCCCGGCGCTGGAACGCTGCGCGCGCGAGCGCTGCAACCAGGCGCTGCTGCCCGGCGCCCCCTTTCCCGAATCGCTGACGCTCGAAGCGGACCTCACCGCCGCCTCACAACACGCCGACCTGCATCTGGTGGTCACCCCGGTGGCCGGTCTGCGCGCGCTGGCCGAACACCTCGCCAGCAGCGCCAACCCCGCCCCGCTATTGTGGGCGTGCAAGGGATTCGAGGCGGGCAGCGGCAAGCTGGCGCATGAAATCGTTGCCGAGACGCTTGGCGCGGCGCATCCCTGCGGGGCGCTCAGCGGGCCGAGTTTTGCCGCCGAAGTCGCCGCCGGTCTGCCGGCCGCGATCACCCTCGCCGCGACGCGGCACAGCGACGCCGTGGAATGGGCGCGCCGCCTGCATCAACCGCGCCTGCGGCTGTACGCCAACGACGACGTGATCGGCGCCGAAGTCGGCGGGGCGGTCAAAAACGTGATGGCGATCGCCGCCGGCGTGGCCGACGGACTGGGTTTCGGCCTCAACGCGCGCGCCGCGCTGATCACCCGCGGGCTGGCCGAAATCGCCCGCCTTGGCATTGCGCTGGGCGGCCGTCAGGAAACCTTCATGGGGCTGGCCGGGCTGGGCGATCTGGTGCTGACCTGCACCGGCGACCTGTCGCGCAACCGTCGGGTCGGCCTCGCGCTGGCCGGGGAACAGTCGCTCGACGACATCCTGGCCGAACTCGGCCATGTGGCCGAAGGGGTGTCCACCACCCGCGAGACCGTCGCACTGGCAGCACGCCATCAGGTCGACATGCCGATTTCAAGCGCCGTCAATGCCGTCCTCGACGGTCGCCTCGGCGCGCGCGAGGCGGTCGAAGCGCTGCTCGCCCGCGACCCGCGCAGCGAGTAGCGCCCGTCAAACCCCGTCCGCAAAGTCGTGCTGGCGCCACGCCTCGTACAGCACGACCGCCACCGCGTTCGACAGGTTGATGCTCCGGCTGGGGTCGCGCATCGGAATCCGCAGTGCGCAATCCTCGCCGATTTGACCGCGCAACCACTCGGGCAAGCCCCGCGTCTCCGAGCCGAACAGCAGCACGTCGCCGGGCGCAAAACGACACGCCGCATAGTGGCGTGTGCCGCGCGTGGTCAATGCGTAAACCATCCCTTCCGGGACTTCGGCGCGAAATGCGGCCCAGTCTTCGTGCACCGTGACGCAGGCCATGTGGTGGTAGTCGAGACCGGCGCGTGCGAGTGTTTTGTCGGAGAGAACAAACCCGAGCGGTTTGATCAGGTGCAACGACGCGCCGGTGTTGGCACACAGCCGAATGATGTTGCCGGTGTTAGGCGGAATTTCGGGCGAAAAGAGAACGATGTGAAACATGCTGCGGCATTGTGCCGTCCCGCGTCCGGCGGATCAACGCGGCGACGGCGTGCGGGCGACAACCAACGCACCCACCTCGACGGCCCCCTGCTTTTTGAGGCACCGCGCAAGGGCGTCGAGGGTCGCCCCGGTGGTCATCACATCATCGACCAGCAACACCCGCCGCCCGTCGAGCGCATCGCGGCAGGCAAACGCCGACCGCAGATTGGCCTGACGCGCCTTGCGTGCCAGCCCCGCTTGCGCGCTGGTGTCGCGGACCCGGGTCACGCGATCCAGCGCGAGCGGCAAGCCCCAAGCCCGCGCCAGCGGGCGGGCGATTTCGACCGCCTGGTTGAAGCCGCGTTCGCGCAGACGATGGCGATGCAGCGGCACCGGGACGACCAGATCGACGTCCAGCCGCGCGACCGCGGCAAGAATCGCCCCAGAAAACGCCTGCACCACCGCGAAATCATGCCCATACTTGAGTCGTTGAACGAGCTGGTCGACTGGTGCGGCGTACGTGAACCGCGCGATCGTCCAGTCGAAGCCCGGGGGATGACGCTGGCAATGACCACACGCCACGCCCGCCTCGCCGCCAATGGCACAGCGCGGACAGCCCGCGGCGGCGTGCGGCAACTCGACCTGACATGCACCGCACACCGGCCCGTCCTCGCTCGGCAAGGCGCACACGATACAATGGGCGGGCAACAACGCCTGCCACAGGGGCGCAAGCCGACGACGCCAACCGGCGGCGCGGTTTGACAAGCCAGCGGACAATCGTGGAACATCCATAATTTTGAATTACAGCGAAAAAACGGGCTTATGACAACATCCTCAACCCAGACCTCAGCCGCCCGGCCCGCCAGCGCCGCGCCGCTGGCCGCGCCCCGCTGGAAGGTGGCCGACGTCGAAGCACTGTTCAGGCTGCCGTTCAACGATCTGCTGTTTCGCGCCCAGCAGGTGCATCGCGAACACTTCGACCCAAATGCGGTGCAACGCTCGACCCTGCTGTCGATCAAGACCGGCGGCTGCTCGGAAGATTGCGGCTACTGCTCGCAATCGGCGCGCTACGACACCGGCCTGGAGCGCGAACGCCTGCTGCCGCTCGATGAAGTCCTGGAAAGCGCGCGCGCGGCCAAGGCCAAGGGTTCAAGCCGTTTCTGCATGGGCGCGGCCTGGCGCGGCCCCAAGGACAAAGACCTCGAACCGGTGGTCGAGATGATCCGCGAGGTCAAGGCGCTGGGGCTGGAGACCTGCGTCACGCTGGGCATGCTCAAGGACGGCCAGGCCGAGAAACTGCGCGACGCCGGCCTCGATTACTACAACCACAACATCGACACCGCGCCGGAGTTCTACGGTCAGGTGATCAGCACCCACACTTTCCAGGATCGCCTCGATACCCTCGACCGGGTCCGCAACGTCGGCATCAATGTGTGCAGCGGCGGCATCGTCGGGATGGGCGAGAACCGGCGCAACCGGGCGGCGATGATCGCCCAGTTGGCCAACATGAACCCACCGCCCGAGTCGGTACCGATCAACAATCTGGTGGCCATCGAAGGCACGCCGATGGCCAAGAGCGAGCAGGTCGACCCGATCGAGTTCGTGCGCACCATCGCCGCGGCGCGCATCACCATGCCGACCAGCTTCGTGCGCCTGTCGGCCGGTCGCCAGCAGATGAGCGACGAGATGCAGGCGCTGTGCTTTCTCGCCGGCGCCAATTCGATGTTCTATGGCGAGCGCCTGCTGACCACCGACAACCCCGAGTCCGACCGTGACGAGGCCCTGTTCGAACGGTTGGGCCTGAAGGCCATCTGACCGGCCGATGGCGGCGGACTTCGCCCTCGACCGGCATCGCTTGAAGCAGCAGTTCGCCGCCGCCGCGCTCACCTGCGACGCGGTCGACGTGCTCGCCCGCACGGTCGGCGAGCAGATGGACGCGCGCCTCAACGGCATCGTCCACACCCCCCAGACACTCCTCGATCTGGGCTGCGGCACTGGGCGCGACCTGGCGATGCTGGCGCGACGCTACCCCGAGGCACGCCAGACCGCCGCCGACCTCGCGCCGGCGATGCTGGCGCGCATC
>JAGRFO010000289.1:0-1676 GCA_020446005.1 Rhodocyclaceae bacterium
TGCTTCGGCGTCGGTCGCCAAAATCTCGGTGGCGTCCGGCTCGGCCGCGACCGCGCTGGCTGCGACGACGCCTTCGTCGGGCGGCGGGGCTTCCTCCGCCGGGGCGGATTTGGCGGTCTCGCACGGGCGCTTGCATTCCTGGGCGGCCGGCTTGGCGGCGGCGGATTGTGGCGTCTGCCGTGCGTCTTCGCGGGGGCGCGCGGGCGGCGTCGAAGGCGCGTGGGACGTGGCGTTCGGCTCGGCGGGGCGCTGTTCCGGGGGGCGCTGTTCGGTGCGTTCGGCGCGCGCCATGCGATCTTCCAGCGTGCCGCTGAAGCTGATCGCGTTGTCGCTGTTCTCGGTGGCCTCGCGGTTGCGCGCGCCGTCGTTGCCGCGGGCAGCGAGCTGGAGCATCTGGGGCAGGGTTTGTTTCACCATTTCAGCCATGGCCGGCATCCTTTGGGTAGCGGGTCTGCCCTTGTGATGCAAGGCGCGTGCCAGCGACCTCAATCGTCCGGATTGCGGTCGCGGAACTGTTTGCTGGCGTGCTCGTCGGTGATGCGCTGTTCCTGCTTGGAGGCGCTGCGCGCTTCCTTGGCGTGATGGCGCTTGGAGAGGGTGTCGAAGGCCTTGACCTTGGTGCGCTCATCGACCCACGCCTGCTGGCCGCGGGTGGTGCGGTGGTGAGCTTGTTCGACCGCCTGGCGCTGGGCGGCGATGGCTTCGTCGAGCTTGCTGATGAACAGGCTGAAGTTGCGCCAGGCGTGCGGGCCGATGCCTTCGCGGCAGGCGTCGGCAAAGCGCGCCTGATATTCGATGCGATAGCTCTCCAGCAGCTCCAGCTTGCGGCAGTCTTCGGTCTCGTTGGCGATCAGTTCGCCGAGCTGGCGCGCGGCATCGTCCATGCGCGTATTGGCCAGGTCGAGCAGGGTCTGGAGCGGAAAGCGCTTGGTCATCGTTCAAATCTACATCGGATCGCCGAACAGGTGATGCAGCCGGGCGACCGCGCCTTCGTAGCCTTCGTGTTCCTCGATGCCTTGCTGCAGGAAGGCTTCGAGCGCCGGATAGGCCTCGACCGCCTGATCGAGGATCGGGTCGGCGCCGCTCTGGTAGGCGCCCACCGCGATCAGGTCGCGCGAGCGCTGGTAGCGCGAGAACAGCAGCTTGAAGCGACGCACGTGCTCGAAATGGGTCGGCTTGATGAGGGTGTGCATGGCGCGGCTGATCGACTGCTCAATGTCGATCGCCGGGTAGTGGCCCTGATCGGCGAGGTTGCGCGAGAGCACGATGTGGCCGTCGAGAATCGCGCGCGCGGCGTCGGCGATCGGGTCTTGCTGGTCGTCGCCCTCGGTCAGCACGGTGTAGAAGGCGGTGATCGAGCCGCCGCCCTCGCTGCCGTTGCCGGCGCGCTCGACCAGCGCCGGCAGGCGGGCGAACACCGAGGGCGGATAGCCGCGGGTGACCGGCGGTTCGCCGATCGCCAGCGCGATCTCGCGTTGCGCCATGGCGTAGCGGGTGAGCGAGTCCATGATCAGCAGCACCTGCTTGCCCTGGTCGCGGAAATACTCGGCGATGGTGGTCGCGTAGGCGGCGCCCTGCAGGCGCATCAGCGGGCTGGTGTCGGCCGGCGCGGCCACCACCACCGAGCGGGCGCGGCCCTCTTCGCCGAGGTTCTGTTCGATGAATTCCTTGACCTC
>JAGRFO010000289.1:1744-3604 GCA_020446005.1 Rhodocyclaceae bacterium
CCGATGAGCACCGATTTGCCCACCCCGGAGCCGGCGAACAGGCCCATCCGCTGGCCGCGTCCGACGGTCAGCAGGGCGTTGATGGCGCGGATGCCGACATCCAGCGATTGCTTGATCGGCGCGCGTTGCAGCGGGTTGATGGGGCGGCTTTGCAGCGATCGGCTGTGTTCGGCTTCGAGCGGGCCGAGGCCGTCGAGCGGGCGGCCGGCGCCGTCGACCACCCGGCCGAGCAAGGAAGCGTCGAGCGGTAGATGCTTGGCGCGGTCCGAGGCGCGGCGGCGCGGCACGGTGCGATGGCCGGCCACCAGATGCGGCTGGACCGGTTCGATCGGCAGCACCTGCGCGCCGGGGGCGAGGCCGAACACATCGTCGGTGGGCATCATGTAGATGCGCTCGCCATTGAAACCGACCACTTCGGCTTCGACCGCGCCGCCGCCGGGCACCTCGATGCGACAACCCGAACCGAGTGGCAGCTTGAGGCCGGCGGCTTCCATCACCAGGCCGTTGATGCGGGTCAGCCGGCCGGAGAGCTGGAAGGGGCTGGTGGCGCCGGCCAGGCGCTGACCGTCGGCCAGAAAGCAGCGCCAGGTGTCGGCGTGGCGTTCCATCAGTCTTCCGGCGCCCAGGCGGTGTCCTCGCGCCCGAGGCTTTCCATGATTCGCCGCCAGCGGGTCTCGACGCGCGCGTCGACCATCGAGCCGGCGGCCTCGACCCGGCAGCCGCCGGGGGTGAGAGTGTCGTCCTCGACCAGCCGGTGGTCGTGGTGGGCGAGCTGTTCGCCCAGATACTCGCGGGCCAGCGCGAGGTCGGCGGGGTGGAGGTGAATCAGGGTTTTGGCCTGCGGCAGGTGCAGCAAGGCGGCGCGCACGGTGTCGATGATGACTTCCGGCGTGTCGGTCAGAGAGCGCTGGACCATCTGGCGCGCGATCTCCACCGACAGCGACAGCACCTCCTCGGCGATGTTCTGGTCGAGGGTCTTGAGCGCGCTGTCCAGCTCGGTGAGCAGGGTGTGCAGCTGCAGCGCTTCGACGCGGCCGCGCGCGGTGGCCTCCTCGTAGCCGGCGTCGTAGCCGTTCTTGTGAGCGGCCTCGTGGATGCGTTCGATGTCTTCGGCGGTGGGCAGCTTGAGCGGCGGCTCGTTGGGGGCGGCGTCTTCAGCCGCGAGTGATGGCGGTTCGGGCGGTGCTTCCGGCTCGGGATCGGGTGCTGGTGGCGCGTCGAAGGCGACCGGTTCCCAGCGCTGGTAGGCGCCCACGGCCTGGTGACGGTTGTAGCTCATGGGCGCGCGACCTTAGACGAAGGCATCGTCGCCGCCCTTGCCGCCGAGCATGAGCTGGCCTTCCTCGGCCAGCCGGCGCACGGTCTTGAGGATTTCCTTCTGCTCGGCTTCGACCTCGGAGAGGCGCACCGGGCCGCGCGATTCGAGGTCTTCGCGGAGCATCTCGGCGGCGCGCTGCGACATGTTGCGGAAAATCTTCTCGCGCATCTCCTCCTGCGCGCCCTTGAGCGCGATCACCAGCGAGTCGGACTGCACCTCGCGCAGGATGGTCTGGATGCCGCGGTCGTCGATCTCCATCAGGTTGTCGAACACGAACATCTCGTCGAGGATCTTCTGCGCCAGATCGGGATCGTACTCGCGCACGTTGTCGATCACCGCAGTCTCGGCCGCCGCGCCGACGAAGTTGAGGATGTCGGCGGCGTGGCGCACGCCGCCCATGGCCGCCTTCTTGACCGTGCTGGTGCCCGACAGGGTGCGCGCCAGCGCGTCGTTGAGCTCGCGCAGGGCGGTCGGCTCCACCCCGTCGAGAGTGGCGATGCGCAGCACCACGTCGTTACGCAGGCGGTCGGAGAAGTTCTTGA
>JAGRFO010000290.1 GCA_020446005.1 Rhodocyclaceae bacterium
GGTGGCGGTCATCGGCGGCGGCAACACCGCGGTCGAAGAAGCGCTGTACCTCGCCAACATCGCCAGCAAGGTCACCGTGGTGCACCGGCGCGACACGTTCCGCGCCGAGAAAATTTTGATCGACAAGATGATGGACAAGGTCCAGGCCGGCAAGATCGAACTCAAGCTCCACGCCACCCTCGACGAAGTGCTCGGCGACGACATGGGCGTCACCGGCATGCGCCTCAAGAGCGTGAAGGACGGCAGCACCGAGGAGATCGCGCTGATGGGCGTGTTCATCGCCATCGGCCACAAGCCCAACACCGACATCTTCGACGGTCAGCTCGACATGGAGGGCGGCTACATCGTCACCCGCGGCGGGCGCGAGGGCAACGCCACCGCCACCAGCGTGGCCGGCGTGTTCGCCGCCGGCGACGTGCAGGACCACATCTACCGCCAGGCGGTCACCAGCGCCGGCACCGGCTGCATGGCCGCGCTGGACGCCGAGCGCTACCTCGACAGCCTCGGCAAGGCCGGCTGAACGATGCCGCGCAAGCGCCGCCCGGAGGCCTCGCAGGGGCAACCGGCGGCGCGCCTGCGAGACACGCGCCTCGCCCCGCTCAAACAGCTTAAACACACGCTCAGCCGCAACACACCGCCCGCGCCCCCACCGGAGGTGGCCCGAACGCCGCAGCCCAGCGACGACGACGCGACCCTGTTCCGCCAGCAGCTTGCCGATACGCACGCCCTGCGCGACGCTAATCGCGCGCAGCTTGACACGCCCCGCCCCTCGCCCACGCCGCGCCGTCAGACCATCGACCACGATCCACCGGCGCCATCGCCCGCCGCGACGGGCGGCCCCGCGCAGGACGACTTTCGCCACCTGATGGACGACGTCACGCCGCTGCCCTCGGCCAATCGTGCCGACCTCGACGCCACCCGGCCGCCACCCGACGGGCCGGCGCCGGACGCCGTGCAACTGCGTGACCCCGGCGACATCCTTGCCTGGCTCGGCGCCGGCGCCACCGCCCTCAAACCCGACAACCGCGCCGAGGTCACCACCCCGCCGCCGGTCGCCGCGCCGCGCCAGCACGAGGCCGACGAGCGCGCCGCGCTGCAATCCTCCCTCGACAGCTTCACGCTCGAAGACCGCCTCGACATCGGCGAAGAGGCCACCTTCCTGCGCCCCGGCCTGCCGCGCCGGGTGCTGGCCGATCTGCGTCGCGGTCGCTGGATCGTGCAGGCGGAAATTGATCTGCACGGCTTGGTCCGCGACGAAGCGCGCGCCGCGCTGGGCGCGTTCCTGGCCCTCGCCCTGCGCCGTGGTCAACGCTGTGTGCGGGTGGTGCACGGCAAGGGCCTGCGTTCGCCGGGCAAGGTGGGCGTGCTCAAACACCTGTCGCGCGGCTGGCTGGCGCAGCGCGAGGAGATTCTGGCGTTCTGCCAGGCGCGCGCCAACGAAGGTGGCAGCGGCGCGCTGCGGGTGTTGCTGCGCGCGCCGGCACGGCCACGCAATTGAAAACG
>JAGRFO010000291.1:0-622 GCA_020446005.1 Rhodocyclaceae bacterium
TGGGCCTCGGCCTCGGTGTTCTGCTGACCGAAGGTCATCGTCCCGAGGCAAATCTTCGACACCTCGAGATCACTGCCTCCCAAACGGCGATAGTCCACGGCTGTCCTCCTTGTCCGATCGATCCTCATCACGGCCGATGCCGGAATGCCCGTATTATCCGTGCTCGCCCACCCCGCGTCTGCCCCGCCATGCCCCACGCCATCGCCTTCCTCGTCCAGTGCCGCGCCGGTTTCGAGACCGAGGCCGCGCAGGAGCTGGCCGCGCGCGCCCGCATCCACGCCATCTCCGGCAACGCCCGCCCGATCGAACGCGCGGCGCATGTGCTGTTTCAGGTGGACGACACCATCGACTGGCTCGCCCTGCAAAAAGCGTTCGACTGGCGCACCCTGTGCTTCGCGCGGCAGGCCTGGCCGGTCGTCGCCCATCTGCCGGCGCTGCCCGAGCGCGACCGCGCCAGCCCGATCGCCGACGCCCTCGCCGCCCGGCGCTGCGCGGTCGGCAGCGTGATGCTCGAACATCCCGACACCAACGAGGGCAAGACCCGCTCGGGCTTCTGCAAGCGCTTCGAAGCGCCGCTCAACGAGGCCCTGCAGCGCGCCGGCCTGCTCAAGCCGGAGCATCG
>JAGRFO010000291.1:631-1908 GCA_020446005.1 Rhodocyclaceae bacterium
GCGCCTGCACGTCTTCTTCCCCGACCCCACCCAGGCCTGGATCGGCCTCGCCGCCCCCGGCCTCGCCAGCGACTGGCCGCTCGGCATTCCCCGCCTGCGCATGCCGCGCGAGGCGCCCAGCCGCTCCACCCTCAAGCTCGCTGAGGCGCTGCTCACCCTGCTCGACGCCGAGGAGCGCGAGCGCTGGCTGCGCCCCGGCGGCAAGGCGGTCGATCTGGGCGCCGCGCCGGGGGGCTGGAGTTGGCAGCTGGCCAGCCGCGGCCTGCGCGTCACCGCCATCGACAACGGCGCCATCGACGCGAAACTGCTCGCCGGCGGCATGGTCACCCACCAGCGCGCCGACGGTTTCGTGTGGAAGCCCAGGAGCACGGTCGACTGGATGGTCTGCGACATGGTCGAGGAGCCCGCGCGCATTGCCGCGCTGGTGGCCGAATGGCTGGCCCGAAAACACTGCCGCCACGCCATCTTCAACCTCAAGCTGCCGATGAAAAAACGCCATCAGGCGCTCCAGCAGTGCGCCGCCATCCTCAACGACGCGCTCGCCGGCATTCCGCTCACCCTGCGCTTCAAACAGCTCTACCACGACCGCGAGGAAGTCACCGGCTACGCCAGCCGCCACGACACGCGCTGATCGCCGAAAGCCGCCCGTGACAGGCTATAATTGCCTGATTTTTCAATCTTTGAGGGCGATCGCGCCCGATCAGGACAGTTGTCACCCATGAATTTTGCCGATCTCGGCCTGATGCCCGAACTGCTCCGCGCCGTCGAAGACGCCGGCTACGCCGAGCCGACCCCCATCCAGAGCCAGGCCATTCCGGTGGTCCTCGCTGGCCGCGACGTGATGGGCGGCGCACAAACCGGCACCGGCAAGACCGCCAGCTTCACCCTGCCGCTGCTGCAGCGCCTGGCCCCCCACGCCAACACCAGCACCTCGCCGGCGCGCCACCCGATCCGCGCCCTGGTGCTGGCGCCCACGCGCGAACTGGCCATGCAGGTGCACGAATCGGTGCTCACCTACGCCAAACACCTGCCGCTGCGCGCCACCTGCATCTACGGCGGGGTCGACATGCGCGCCCAGATGGACATCCTGCGCGGCGGCGTCGAGATCGTGGTCGCCACCCCGGGCCGCCTGCTCGATCACGTCCAGCAAAAGAGCATCAACCTCGGTCAGGTGCAGATGCTGGTGCTCGACGAAGCCGACCGCATGCTCGACATGGTCTTCATTCACGACGTGAAGAAGGTGCTGGCGCTGCTGCCGAAGGTCAAGCAGAGCCTGC
>JAGRFO010000038.1 GCA_020446005.1 Rhodocyclaceae bacterium
CATCACGTCGACCACATCTATCTGGCGCTGCCAATGGCCACCCAGCCGCGCATCCTGCAACTGCTCGACAACCTCAAGGACACCACTGCGTCGATCTTCTTCGCGCCCGACATCTTCGTCACCGAGCTGATTCAGGGGCGCGTCGACAGCGTTGGCGGCATGCCGGTGGTGGCGGTGTGCGAGACCCCGTTCACCGGCGCCAGCGGCATCGTCAAACGCCTCTCCGACGTCGTGCTGTCTCTACTCATTCTGGTGCTGATTTCGCCGCTGATGGTTGCCGTGGCCATCGGCGTCAAGCTCTCCTCCCCCGGCCCGGTGATCTTCAAGCAACGCCGCTACGGCCTCGACGGGAAGGAGATCGTGGCCTACAAGTTCCGTTCGATGACCACCACCGACGACGGCAGCCAGATCCAACAAGCCATCAAGGGCGATCAGCGCATCACCCGCTTCGGCGCCTTCATCCGCCGCACCTCGCTCGACGAGCTGCCTCAGTTCATCAACGTGCTCCAGGGGCGCATGAGCATCGTCGGCCCGCGTCCGCACGCCGTAGCCCACAACGAAACCTATCGCAAGCTGATCAAGGGCTATATGGTGCGCCACAAGGTCAAGCCGGGCATCACCGGCTGGGCCCAGGTCAACGGCTATCGCGGCGAAACCGAAACCGTCGACAAGATGGAAAAGCGCATCGACTTACGACCTGGAGTACCTGCGCACCTGGTCGCTCAGCCTGGACATGTGGATCATCGTCAAGACCGCCGCTGCTGGTACTTCAGGGACCGCCATGCGTATTGAGCGTTTCGCACGCAATCTGGGCTCGGTGGTGGTGCTGTTCCTGTCCGGCGGTCTGCAGGCCGACGGCGCAGCATCGCCCGATCGCCTGCAGGGGCTGACCGAGGTCTACCGCGTCACCCCCCAGCCGTCGTGGCATCTACCGGAAGCGCCAGCCGACACTCCACCGCGCCGTCCGCCCTCGCCCGCCTCCGGCGCCTAAACTGACATAAACGCATCCCAATCATGTACCGCCAGCTGGCCGCCATCGGCCTTTTCATCGTTTCTTTTGCAGCGCAGGGCGCGGGCTTCCCCGCCGACGTGCGCAGCGCACTCGAAAAAGCCCGCATCCCCTTGTCGGACGTGGCGATCTGGGTCGGCCAGGTGGACAAGAAGCAGCCCACCCTGACCCACAATCCCGACACCCCGATGAACCCCGCCTCGGTGATGAAGCTGGTCACCGCCTTCGCCGCCCTCGACCGCCTCGGCCCGGCGTACTACTGGACCACCCGGCTGGCGATGGACGGGCAGATCAAGGGCGACACGCTCGAGGGCAACCTCTACCTCATCGGCGGCGGCGACCCGGTGTTCACCCACGCCGACCTGTGGAAGCTGCTGCGCCAGCTGCGCGGCCTGGGGGTGGCCCGCATCAACGGCGACATCGTGCTCGACGACAGCGCGTTGCGCCTGCCGGCGCACGACCCGGCCGCTTTCGACGCTCAACCCCTGCGCCCCTACAACGCCGGGCCGAGCGGCCTGATGATCAATTTCAACGCGCTGCGGCTGAGCTTCGTGCCCGAACCGGAGC
>JAGRFO010000292.1:0-319 GCA_020446005.1 Rhodocyclaceae bacterium
TCGCGGAACACCTGGGTGAAGAAAATCTCCACCCCCGCCCGCGACAGCGCCGACAGGTCGGTGCCCTGCGCCAGCAGCGCCGGGGTGCGGGAGATCGGGATGCCGTGCATGCGCTGCATCACCATCACCGATTTGCCGCAGTAGTCCCAATACACCTCGGGCACCACGAGCAGCGCGGAATCGGTGAAGTTGCGCCGCAGTTGCGAGCAGTTGGCCGCCTCGCGCATCAGGTCGAGCTCGTCGCACAGGTGCTTGGCGAACTCGGCCACCACCTCGCGTGGCTTTAGCCGGCGCCCTTCCGGCCACAGTTTTTCGAGCG
>JAGRFO010000292.1:438-2407 GCA_020446005.1 Rhodocyclaceae bacterium
CCGACGCCGAGGCCACCGGGGTGCGCTCGAATTCGGCGAACACGCTGTCGACCGGGCGCTTGTAGAAGCCCTCGATGACGCGCAGCGCCTGCTCGGTGGGGAAGGGCGGCACGCGGTCCTGCAGCAGCGCCAGTTCCTCCGCCAGGTCGGGCGGCAGGAGGTCGCGCCGGGTGGACAGCATCTGGCCGAACTTGACGAAGATCGGGCCGAGCGATTCGAGCGCCAGGCGCAGACGCACCGCGCGCGGCTGGGCGAAGCGCCGCCAGAAGAACAGCGCCCCCCAGATGCGCACCAGCGTGCCGCTGGGGTCGGCGGTGAGGATCATGCGATCGAGGCCGAAACGCAGACTGACCGAAACGATTTTGGCGAGACGCAGCAGACGCACGTGGGAGGATCGAGGCCGGGGGGAAAGCCGCAATTGTGCCCGTAAACCGCCGGCGCGGGGTTGTTGTTTGTCCTTGCCGGCTGGCATGCTTTAATCAGAGGAAAACAATCGTCATACAGGCTGCGGTAAGCTGAGCGCGCCTCGTGACGGTGCCCAAGGACCGGAGACAACCCGAGCGCCACGCTGTTCCCGTCTCGCCCCGGCGGCTGTCATGGTCGCTGTTTCGTGCCTTCTTTCGATGCAAGGAATCGCCCCCATGGCTGCAGACCGAACCTTCCTCCTCGCCGGCGCCGACAGCGCGGCCCAGGCCCCGGCCACCGATGCCGTGCGGGTGCTCAAGGCGCGGCGGATCGCGCTGGGCGCGGCGCGCGGCGAGCAGGGCCAGACCGCGGTCGAGGGCGACGCGGTGCTGCGCGTCGAGCTGGAAAACGGTTTCGTGTTGTGGAGCCGCGCCGACGACCTGCTGCGCGATCATGGCCGACAAGTCGGCCAGCGCGACGGCAAAAGCACCTGGGCACTCGATTTCGGCCCGCAGCCGGGGCGCGACGGCCAGCGCGGTTCGCGCGGCTGGCTGGGGCTGGGGGTGCGGGTGCTCGAAGCCTTCGGCGTCGATCTGAGCGGCACCGCGGCGGTGGCGCTGGCGCGCACCCTTGAAGCGCGCCAGCTCGGCGCCAACACCCCGGCGGGGCTGTATCGTTGCAGCCTCAAAGGCAATCCCGGCGGCGATCCGGGCCTCACGCCGGCTGGCGCGGTGAGCGCCGACGGCCGCCCGCTGCTGGTCTTTCTGCATGGCACCGGGTCGAGCACGCAGGGCAGCTTCGGCCACCTGTGGCGGGATGACAGCCATGCCGGCGCGGCGCTGCGCGCGCGCATGGAGGCGCGTTACGGCCACAATGTGCTGGCGCTCCAGCATCGCAGCATGACCGAGAGCCCGATCGCCAACGCGCTGGCGCTGGCGCGCGCCCTGCCGGCCGGCGCGGAGCTGCATCTGGTCAGCCACTCGCGCGGCGGTCTGGTGGGCGAGCTGATGTGTCTGGGGATGCGCGACGCCGAGGCCGACCCGCTCACCCCGGCGCTGCTCAAGACCCTGTTCGCGGCCGACCGCACGGTGGCCGTCCAGCTCGGTCTGCCGGGGCTGGACAAGGCCGCCGCCAAGGCGCGCGACGCCGCCTACGACGCCGACCGCGCGGCGCTGGTCGAGCTGCTCGACGAATTGCGAACCAAGCAGTTCAAGGTGCGCCGCTTCGTGCGGGTGGCCTGCCCGGCGCGCGGCACCACGCTGGCCTCGGGGCGGCTCGACCGCTGGCTGTCGGTGCTCGATTTCGTCTCCGGCGCGGGCCTGTTCGGCGACGCGATGGATTTCCTGCTGGCGGTGATCAAGGAGCGCACCGATCCGCGCACCCTGCCGGGGCTGGAGGCGATGATGCCCGGCTCGGCGCTCACCCGCCTGCTGCAGCATCCCGACCTGCAGGTGTCGGCGGACCTGTCGGTGATCGCCGGCGATGTCGAGGGCGACTCGCTGTGGGGGCAGATCAAGCTGCTCGCCGCCGACTGGTTCTACGGCGGCGACCACGACCTGGTGGT
>JAGRFO010000293.1 GCA_020446005.1 Rhodocyclaceae bacterium
CCGACTCCGGGCAGTTGATGGTGAAACCCGACACCATCGCCTGCGCGTAGGAGAACAGGTGGTCTCCGACCCAGGCCATCGGCAGGTAGGAGAGGATGTCTTCCTGGTCGGTGAGGGTGTCGAACTGGCAGCCGCCGCGCGCCGACTGGATGAAGGCGTCGTGGGTCTGGCACACCCCCTTGGGCTTGCCGGTGGTGCCCGAGGTGTAGAGCATCACCGAGATGTCGTCGGGCTGGCCCTTGGCGATCTCCCCGTCGAGGAAATCCGGCTGGTTCCGGTCGTGGGCGATGCCCATCGCCTGCAGCTCGTCGAGTCCGAGCAGGAAGGTTTCGGCGTAGTGGCGCATGCCGCGCGCGTCGTCGTAGATCACGTGTTCGAGCAGCGGCGCCTGCTCCTTGATCTCGACCAGCTTGTCGACCTGCTCCTGGTCCTCGACCACCGCGAACTTGATCTCCGCGTCCTGCAACACGTAGACCATCTCCTCGGCCACCGCATCCTGGTACATCATCACCGGAATGCCGCCCAGGCACTGGCAGGCCGCCACCGACCAGTACAGCCGCGGCCGGTTGTCGCCGACGATCGCCAACCGGTCACCGCGCTTGAAGCCCAGCTCGGCCAGCCCGCAGGCGATGGCGCGCACATTGGTCGCCACCTCGACCCACGTGTAGGTCTGCCAGATGCCGAATTCCTTCTCGCGCATGGCCGGGCGCGCCGGGCGCTGGTGCGCATGGTGCATCAGCAGGCGCGGAAAGGTATCGAGCGCGCCCTGTCCACGGGGGTCCGACATACCCGTCTCCTCCTCGGTGAATCTTTTTATCTGTTTCGGGCACCGGCGCATGTTGCGCCCGGCCCGTCGCGGTCATGCCGCTATTTTTGATGGCGCAGTTTCGCCGGCCATGTTTGCACAACTATTTTTGAAATGTACGCAATTGTGACAATCGCCCGGCGCACCGCCGAGCACCGCGAATGGCGGTAGAGTAAGACCTCCCGCCACCGCCCCGCCGATCCGAGCATGAGCCTCCTCACCCGCCCGCTGCGCTACCTGCTGGTCCCCTTCCGCGCCGCCCGCAAATGGCTGGACGACCGGTGCACCACCTACGCCGCCGCGCTGGCCTACTACTCGGCCTTCTCGCTGGCGCCGATCCTGGTCATCGCGGTGTCGGTGGCCGGTCTCATCTTCGGCCGTGAAGCCGCCGCCGGGCGCATCGTCGGCGAGCTCGAATCGCTCATCGGGGCCGACGGTGCCAGCCTCATCGAACGGATGATCGCCGCCAGCTCGGCCTCCGGCGAAGGGGTGGTCGCCACCCTCGTCGGGGTGGTCGTGATGCTCGCCGGCGCCACCGGCCTGTTCATGCAGATGGGCCACGCCTTCGAAGCCATCTTCGGCCACCCCTCGGGCGGTCGCAGCGCCTGGGTCAAGCAGCTGGTCGGCCGCCTGCGCGGGCTCACCGTCATCATCGGGGTCGGCTTTCTGCTGATGGTGTCGCTGGTCGCCAGCGCGGCCATCCTCGCCTTCAGCCAGTTCGCCACCCGCGGCATGGAAGCCCTGCTGTGGGTCGCCTCGCTGCTACAGATCGGCATCACCCTGGCGCTGCAGACCAGCATGATCGGGATGATCTACAAAGTGCTGGTCCCCACCCCGCTGGCACGCCGCCCGCTGATCCTCGGGGCGGTGTTCACCGCGGTGCTGTTCGAGGTCGGCAAATGGGCGGTCGGGGTGTACATGAGCCGCAGCTCGATCTCCTCCACCTACGGCGCCGCCGGCTCGCTGGCGGTGATTCTGGTGTGGGTCTACTACGTCTCGCTGATCATGCTCTACGGCGCCGAAGTCACCTTCCAGCTCAACCGCATCGACAAGGTCGGCGGCCGCGTCTTCCGCCGGATCAAGCGCAAAAACCCCATGCCGGCCAGCGCCGCCGAGCCACCCCCCGCAGAAACCCCGGCACTGCTCAAAGCGCCCGCCGGTGGAGAATCACCGCACGATGGCGAGCCCACGCCACGTCAGCCGTCCGGATAGGCGGTCTAGTTGCACATGCCGCGATAAGAGCGCTCGGCCTGCACCAGATGGTTGCGGTACTCATTGATCTGGGCCGTGAGCAAGGAACTGCACGAAGCATAATTGCGCTGCGCCAGCGCCTGCGCACACTGCTGATTGAGGCTGATGCCGCGATTGATGAATTGCACGTAAGCGGGATAGGACGCGCAAAATCCACGGCTCATGTTCGGCTGGCTCAGGCCCTGCATGCCCGAGCAATACCGCTGGACGGCCGCTTCGCAGGACAGGTTTTCACTGTTCGCCTGATTGCCCCGCTGGAAGTTGCGGGAGGGCGGCATGGCCCGAGACCGATCGCCTCCACCCGCCCCGGGGTTTGATCCGTTGCTGTCGGAGAACCAGTCCGGGTTACCCTCCAGCGCATGGTTGAAATCAGAGTTGAGCGGATCTCCCGACCCGTCAAACCCACCCCTGAAACCGCCGTCAGAATTGGCAAAATCACTGTTGGAATTTCCATCACCCGAACCCTGATTACCCGATTGGGGACTTTCACCCTTCCCCAGGTCGGGTTCATCAGGCTTCACATCCTCGCCCTCGCAGGCCCCCATATCCACCCACAGACCGTTACTGGCACATCGTTGCAGACGCTGCTGGTGGCACAAGGTCTCGCCTTCGAAATGGGGAAAATTCAGCCTGACGGACGGGACCCCCATCGAGTTGTCGTGAATCACGGATGGGCCATCGATGGGCGCGCATTTGTTTGCCATGGCGGCTTGTGGCAAGACGACAGCCGCCAGGCAGGCTAGACACATTGGAATGCGACGATAATCCACGTCGAACAGCTTCATGATCACGGCCGATCATGAGGCGCTGATTTGACAAAGCCCCTGTATTTCAACGACTTCTTGAACTGATCGAGATCAACGTTCACCCGCATGGGCGCATCCTTGAAGCGGTCCCATTTCGCCACGCTGGCATTATGCCGATTGACCATTGCCTGATCGCCCTTTCTGGCGCCGCTGATGATTTCAAACCGGTCGGTATCCGCCAGCCGGCCCGAATATTTGTAGAAACCGGAGTCAAACGATTTCTTGACATAAACATCGACGTTGAGGCTTTTCTCTACCGCCACTTCATTGATCTTGACCGGATATTTTGCATAGACGGGTGATTCGATTTGCTGGGGCGTATTGCTCAGATCGATTTCGGCACTTTGAAGATCCATCTGTGCCGCGTTCAGTTCCTGCGTCGCCTGCGCGTCAAACTGAACCGCCGCCATCTGCTGGAAGGCTGACATCAATGCTGCGCCCTTGGTGGCGGGCGCACCGTAAGAGTTTGATATTCCTTGCATTCTCTGGGCAGCCTGAAGCTGGGTCAGATTATTCTGGGCCTGAAGCAAACGCTGCCGCCCCTCGACAACACGATTCAATGCGGCGGTGTAAGCACTGTTGGGCACCAGCTTGGTGCCCACCTGCGTCGAGGAATATTCACTCTTTGCTTTGAGCACATTTTTCCTGAGTGCCGGCCGGCCCTTGGGAACCAGAATGACATCGAACGCCCGCGCCTGATACGACTTGACCATATTGAATGGCAGCGCCTGACCACCGAGAGAAAACTGGCTGGCGGAAGAAAATGAATCCCCCAGACCGTTCGCGACCAAAATCACTCTGGGCGTATCTCGCAATCCAACCAGCGCCCGCGAAACACCCACGCTCGTCAGGGCTGAATCCAGCTCCGGAATCTCATACGCCGTGATTTTCTTGTGGCGACTTTTGGTTTCCTTGAGTACCCAATTCCTGACATCCAGTCTCGCCTGCTCAAGTGCCGGCAGGTTGAACTGATTGCCGTACATGCCGACAAATTGTCCTTTTTCCTTGATTGAATATCCCGACAGCTTTTCTGACAGGCTGTCATTATCGATGATCGACAGTTTATCTTTGATTTCAACAGGGTAGACCGCGAAAAAATCGCCCCTCGAGATATGATCGTGGGCTTCGAAACATTCCCCAGCGTTGTTCAAGAGCGTCTCTCTCAAACCCTTGCTGCTCAGCACCAGCCGGTCAACCGCATCATTCTTGACAAATTGCTTGGAGACAAAATCCAGCGAGTTGATATTCGCCGCAAGCATTTGAGAATATTTCAGGTTGTCTTTTATTTTCTGCCAGCCATCCGGATTCTTGGCATCCAGCGCGGCGGCTCGCGCCCAAGTCTCATACTGGGCGACGGAATCATTGTATGAACTTGCTTTTTGCGGGTTGGTAACGCACCCGGCAAGAATGAAAATGGCCGAAACAAATGTCGCAACCGTACGCAATATCATCCTGTCCTCCCGCAAAATCATGCTTTGATAATACCAATGATTTTTTTGCGGATGTCAACAGCGCCCATCTTCACACGACAAACGGCCAGCTCACGTCCCCGAGTTTCAATCGCACTGCGCTTGCCCGGCACGTCGGGGGTCACTCAGGCGTGGAGCGGCTGGCGGGCGTAGGACTCGAATTGATCGGGGGGCAGGGCGGGGCTGAACAGGTAGCCTTGGTAGAGATGGCAGCCGACGGTGCTCAACCATTCGCGCTGGGCGTCGGTTTCGACCCCTTCGGCGATCACCGCCAGACTCAGCGCATCGGCCAGCGCGACCACGGTTTTGGCGATCGCGGCGTCGTTGGCGTCGTCCAGCACATCGCGCACGAAGGACTGGTCGATCTTGAGTTTGTCGAGCGGCAGGGATTTGAGATAGGCGAGCGACGAGTAGCCGGTACCGAAATCGTCGAGCGAGAAACGCACGCCATGGTCACGCAGTTCGCTCATTTTCTCGATGACGCTGTCGGTATTGGCCAGCAGCAGGCTTTCGGTGACTTCGAGTTCGAGGTGGTCGGCCGGCGCGCCGGTGGTGTCGAGCAGCGAGACCACTTCCTCGACCCAGTTGGGCAGGCTGAACTGGCGGGCGCTGATGTT